>JALGXY010000448.1 GCA_029824495.1 Fimbriimonadia bacterium | reverse complement strand
CGAACGCCTTTGCCCTTGTACGGGTCGGGCTTTCGAGTCTTGCGGATATCCGCAGCCATCTGCCCAACGAGTGCCTTGTCGATCCCCTCTACGGTGATCTGAACGGCTGAAGTCTTTGTCGCAGCTTCCACCTTGTAGGTGATTCCCTGCGGCGCTTCAATTTCGACGGGGTGGGAGTAGCCGAGCGACAGGACCAGTTTTGTGCCCTGAAGCGCAGCTCGGTAGCCGACACCATGAACCTCAAGAGTCTTCTTGTGGCCATTGGTGACGCCTTCCACCATGTTGTTGATCAGAGTTCGGGCGAGACCATGCTGCGCGCGGTTGCGTCGCTGGTTGTTAGGCCGCTCGACCTTGATTGAACCCTCTTCCTGCTGAACTGACAGTTCTCGGGCGATCGGCTGAACAAGTTCGCCTTTCGGACCCTTGACCGTAACCACCGAATGCTCGACTGAGACGGTGACGCCGTTCGGGACAGGGATTGATTTAATACCGATTCGTGACATCTGTTGTGGCTCCTTACCAGACCTCACAGATGACTTCGCCGCCGATTCTTCGACGTCGAGCCTCGCGGTCGGACATGACTCCTTCACTTGTGGTGAGGATCAGAGTGGCCAGTCCGCTTCGGATCGGCCGCAGATCGCCAGCAGCTCGATAAACGCGCAGACCAGGCTTGCTGATGCGGCGGATCGAGTTGATGATCGGCTTCTTCTTAGAGTCGTACTTCAGATGGACTCGGATCGTCGGGAATTTGCTCTCGGCAACCACTTCCTGGCCGGCTACAAAGCCGTCTGCCTGGAGAACTTTGACGATGTCCTTCTTGATTTTGCTGTGGGGAACGTCGACGTGAGTCATTCTCGCCGTCTGGCCGTTCCTGACCCGCGTCAGCAGGTCTGCAATGGGATCGCTGTGCATAGCTGTCTCCTGTCTCGCCTTACCAGCTCGACTTGGTCACTCCCGGAAGCTCACCCTGGTGAGCCTTCTCACGGAAACAGATTCTACAGACGCCGAAGTATCGAATGTAACCCTTCGGTCGCCCGCAAAGACTGCAGCGATGATAAGCCCGAACCTTAAATTTGGGCTTTCGTTTCTGTTTGACTTTCAAACACGTTTTGGCCATATTTTCACCCGCCGTTCCCAGATCCGTATGCTTTGGCGGCCTTGCCCGCGTATCCACGGGGCGGATCCATCACACTTGATCTGTGGCTAGATTGTGCGCCCAGCACTTCGGCTGAGCAGTTGCGGATATTACCTTTGATTTGAACCTGACCTAGGCCCGTGACGATTCAGGTGGGCCAAGCCCCGACCGAAGTCCTAATTGGACTACAATCAGCGCATGGTCGCATTGATCGCCGCAACAGCGTTGATTTCTCAGTCAAACGACTCCACTCAGCATAGGCTTGTCCCAGCTCCTAAGTCATACGAGGTGACTCAGGATGCAGTTGGGTTCAAGCCTGCACTCAGCCCTGGAATCCTGTTGACAAATGGCGCTGAAAGGCCGGTAATGCCTCCAGAGCTTGAGACGCTGCGCATTGCCGAAGCTCAAAGCGATCATGTGGTCACGCTCTCCCTGACCGACCAGGGGCCCGAGAACATTGAGGGCTATACGCTCGAAATCGACAGAGGGGTTCGGATCAGTTCGCGGTCCCAAGCAGGGCTATTCTATGGGTGCCAGACCCTCGCCCAACTCATACAAGACCATGGCCAATCAGTTCCAGCGCTCACCATAACAGATTGGCCCTCAATCTCATATCGGGCCGTGCATTTCGACACAAAGCACCATATGGACACGATGGATCACTACTACAAGACCATCGATCGGCTGGCAAGCTACAAGATCAATGCGATTATCTGGGAGATTGAAGACAAACTCGACTACCGTCGCCGACCAATCGTCGGTGCTGACAGCGCTCTCTCGATGGAGGACGCTCAGGCCATCACACGATATGCCGCCGCGAGAAACATCGAGATCAGCCCGCTCATCCAGGGCCTTGGACACGCCTCATTCATCCTAAAGCATGACGAATTCAAGGATATCCGTGACAAGGCAGACAATGATTGGGCGTTCTGCCCGATCAACGAGCGCACCTATGAGGTCCAGTTCGACCTGTACAGAGATGCAATCGAAGCCTTCCCAGGCGGCAGATACCTCCACATCGGTGGAGATGAAGTTCGTGTCGGCGCCAGTGAACTGGCCATAGCCTCAGGCAAATCTCCGCTTGAGCTTCACCTTCACTGGCTCAACAGGGTCAGCGACTTCCTGGTTGAAAACGGCCGCACGCCAATCATGTGGGACGATATGCCGCTCAAGCTGGCTGGCGTCTACAACACAACTCATCAGCAGCAGTTCGATGATGCCAAAGCCAAGGCTAGGTGGGCCGAAAAGGGAGAAGAGCTTGAGGATATGGCCAAGATCTTCAGCAAAGATGCGGTCTACATGCGCTGGAATTACAGCGAACCCGGCCTGCCAGGCAACAAGATGTCGCTCGACTACTATGCTCAGAACGGCTTCAAGGCGATGGCCGCCACTGCAGCGCAGACCCGCTGGCCAGTCATGCCGCGCAACCGAGGCAACGTCGAACCGATCCACACGTTCTGCAGCATGACCGCCGACAGCGGCCTGGAAGGGATCCTCTGCACAGCTTGGGACGACGACAGCCCGCATATGGAGCTCTATTGGCGTGGCTGGATGGCCTTCGGCGAGTTCTCCTGGTCACCCGAAAAGCGTACAGATCAGCAGTTCCAGGACCTGTTCCTCCACCGAATCGCCGGAGTTGAGGACGCAGAAGAGCTGAACGTGATCGATCTGTTGGAGCAGGGCATGAACTTCTGGGACACAGCCCTCTTGAAGAAGGGAATCTCACGCAATGTCTGCCACGAAAACACGAGGAATGGACTGATCGACCTGCCGACAAAGGAGACTCGTGGAGCATGGCTCGAAGAGAACAAGAGCCGGATTGTCCAGGCTAAAGCAGCCATGAATTCCTCTCGAGCGTTTCGTGCGTGGTCCGCCAGACACCAAGTCGAGGCCACACGCGGGCGCTACTATGTCGAGCTGACCGGAGCTCTGAATGAGCTTCCTCGATGGAGCAGCTGGGCTGTCTTTGCGGTCAGCCAGTGGTGCGAAGATCCGAGCGCCAAGAATGAGGCTGCTGTACGCTCTTTGGTCGACCAGTTTGAGGAGGCCCGAGACGAGTATCTGGAGGTGTTCCAACAGCGGCGTCACCTAGACAATCCTGGAATCTACAAGCTCGATCAAAACCACCATAACCACCAGGCGAACTGGTCCAATGGTCCAGATTGGATGACCAAGATTGAAGAGCTGTTTGTCGAAAAAATCAAGGCCTGGAAGCCATGATTTCTTCGCTCCTCCTCGCCGCAGTCCTGGTCTCGCCAAATGTTCTGCAGGCCCAGCTGAATGAGGCCCTGGATACCGGCAGTCTTGAGCCGTGGTTTGCCAGCAAGGAGGCCCATGACAGCTTCCTCACTTCGGCCAGCAGATCTGGCGGATTAGAGCAGTTCGATGCATTCGTCTTCCCTGCTCCCGAAGGGTGGGGACCGCGGGGTGAGCAGTGGGCCACCCTCAGCGCCTTTCAGGAGATTCAGCAGGATCACGATCCGGTCTATCGGGTCGTTGACGGCAAGCTGGGTGAAGAAGTGCCCGAGTGGGAGCGCGGCGGGTACCGGATCACCCATGCTGAAATCAGAGTTGAACTGAGTACTTTTAACCATCTCGTCATGGCTGACGTCACCCTGAGTCTCGATTCGGAACCAGGAGCCGGAACGCTTGTCGCCCGGCTCAATCGACCCTACAGAATTCAATCAGCATTTGCTGATGGCCAGCGGGTGATCGCCCAGAAATACGGCAGTTTGGTCATCGTCCCCAGCGACAAGCCGATCAAGGAGATTCAGTTCAAATACAGAGGGCTGATCGACACTCCCGGACACGACAAGATTACGGATCAACTGGTGCATCTCACCGCTTGGTGGATACCGAGCATCGGCCGGCTTCCGCACACAACCCACACGATCATCGATGGGCCTGAACGGTGGGAGCTTCGCAGCGAAGGCGAAGAGGTTCCCTGGGACGGCGAGGTTCCCAGTCCTCCGATTCGTCCAGGCCTCATGAGAGTCGAATATCGATGTGACCTGCCGATCTCATTCCCCAAGGTTTTAGGCGGCAATTACACTCTCGCTCACGAGGTTCAGCGTGGAGGCCGCTTCTATCGCAGCTGGCAGATCAACCCGGTTGACGAGCGGCGTGCCAAGCGAGATGTTGAGAAGATGATGGAGGGGATGGCCTTCTTTGAGAAGCACTTGACACCCTTCCCCTTCTCTGGCTACGAGGTGTTCGATGCCGACTCTTATTACGGCATCGAAAGCTACAGCCACACGCTTCTGCGTCGCAGTGTCACAACCCGCTTTGTCAACCACGAACTGGGGCACACCTGGTTTGGTGGAATTGCTCCCTGTGCCTACTCAAAAGACACCTGGAATGAGGGTGCCACACAGTATATAGACAGTGTCTGTTTGAACAAGAACAGTGACCGAACACTCGAATCGGGTCTGCGATCGATAAACTTTAGGAAGCCGCTATCAAAAATGGGTGTCGCTTGGGAAGGCGGCAACGCTTCGTACATGCGCGGTGCCTACGTTTTCAATATGCTTGCTGCTGAAATCGGCCAGGAAAAGGTCTACGAAGGCTTTCGACTGCTGCTGCTAGACCGGGTCGGCAAGGAGACACTCTGGCCCGACCTAAAGCAGTACTTTGAGCAGTCTTCTGGTCACGATCTAGACTGGTTCTGGGATCAATGGGTTGAAAACGCAAGTTTCCCCCGCCTGTCCATAGTCTCAAGCCAGCAGCTCAAAGGTGGCGGGCGCCAGGTCACTATCAAGCAGACAGGCACGAATTCACCTTTCAGGCTCAAGGTCGGCATTCAAGCTGGCAGCCGTGAACAGGTTTTCGAAATGACCCAAGCAGAACAGACCTTTCGAATCGAGGCGACAGGATCTCCCAAACTCGTCGTCTTCCCCTACACCCTCGCACACTTAGACTGATGATCTCACTCCTCCTCGCCTCTGCCTCCGCCTTGATTCAGCCTGAAAGGCCAAATATTCTCTGGATCACCTGGGAAGATGCCGGGCCACACCTCGGCTGCTACGGCGACACTTACGCCACGACGCCCCACCTCGATCAGCTTGCCAGTGCTGGAATGGCCTATGAAAGGGCCTGGTCGAACGTTCCGGTCTGTGCCCCGGCCAGGACAACCTTGATCACAGGAATGCATGCCGCCTCTCTCGGAGCTCTCCCAATGCGCAGCACGGTTGAAGTGCCGGAGTCGATAGAACTTTTGCCGCAAATTATGCGGAGAAATGGCTACTACTGCACCAATCGGGCCAAGACTGACTACAACATCATCCCTCACGGCAAGGTCTGGGATGAGAGCAGCGGGAAGGCTCACTGGCGCAATCGAGAGGCAGGCCAGCCGTTCTTTGCGGTCTTCAATTTCACTCAATCCCACGAAAGCCAGATCCGCAGGCGTCCTCACAAGGCGGTTCACGATCCAGCCAAAGCCGTGATTCCACCCTATTGGCCCGACCTGCCAGAGATCCGACAAGACTGGGCACAGTACTACGACAAGGTCACCGAGATTGACTCGGCAGCGGGAAGGGTTCTGGACCAGCTCGACGAGGATGGCCTACGTGACAACACGATCATCTTCGCTTTTGCAGATCACGGCAGCGGCATGCCCCGTCACAAGCGGATGCCATATGATTCAGGCCTTCGCGTGCCTCTGATTGTCTCCGTTCCCGAAAAGTGGCGTCACCTGGCGCCTGATAAGTGGATGCCAGGGGGAACGAGGGATGAGATGGCTGGATTTGTCGACCTGGCCCCTTCAGTACTGCAGGCCGCGGGAATTGAGGCTCCAGAGAGAATGCAGGGCCGCTCGATTCTTGCTGGAAATGAACCAAAGGCGCTGCAGTTTGGCTATCGCGATCGAATGGACGAGCGCGAAGACTTCTGTCGTACGGTCACCGATGGCCGGTTTGTTTATGTGCGGAATTTCCTGCCCCACAAACCACACGGCCAGCACTACGACTACGGGTTCAAAACGCCGACGACTGTCGCTTGGCACAACGAATACCTGGCGGGACATCTGACTCCAGCACAAGCCTCCTATTGGCAGCCTCGACCGCCAGAAGAGCTGTTCGATCTCCAGACCGATCCATTCGAGATTCACAATCTGGCTCAGGAGCCCCAGTTCAAAGGAGATTTGGCTCGAATGAGGGAGCACCTCTCAGCCTGGATGATTGAGAATTCCGACAAGGCGCTGCTTCCCGAATCTCTGCGGCACCGCCTCTCGGAAGGATCTACTCAGCTCGAACTGATGCCCAACTATGCCCGTCTTTATGATTCAGCGGATTACGCCAGTCGACGCGTTGTTGATGAGAAGGGTCGGCTCAAAACTATGCTGGACGATGAAGATCCGGCTG
>JALGXY010000447.1 GCA_029824495.1 Fimbriimonadia bacterium | reverse complement strand
TCAAGCGAGCTTTGGGGTGCTGCCGTCGTCATCAACTCATCGCAGGAGCCACAGACGGTGACTCTTTCTGCTGATCTGGGCGAAGGGAAGAATACGAGCAGTCCTTCCGTGATTCCGCCTCTCTCGAGCCGCAAACTCGCCTTTCCCATACCGAGGCCGACCTTGGCTGAAAGCGGCAGCACGAAGGGCAGTCTGAAACTGAGCACAGGTGCAAGCATCGACCTGAACATCCGCACTCGAACGGCGAGGCAGATGCATAAGCGAACGTTCTTTTCGAAGATCGACAACAGCCTTCAGTATTTTGCGGTGCAGCCATCCTCTCAAGATCATGAGGCAGGCGAAAGTGCTCTCTTCTTGAGCGTTCACGGAGCGAGTGTCGAAGCGACGAATCAAGCAGGGGCCTACGGCTCAAAGTCGTGGGGCACACTTGCGGCAGCAACGAACCGGCGGCCTTATGGGTTCGACTGGGAAGATTGGGGTCAGCAGGATGCTCTCGAAGTGTTGGCTGAAGCAAAGCGCATCTATCAGCCTGACGAACAGAGGATCTATCTGACCGGCCACTCGATGGGTGGTCACGGCACCTGGTACCTCGGGTCGATGCACCCTGACCAGTGGGCAGCTATCGCTCCCTGCGCCGGCTGGGTTCATTTCGGTCTTTATGGAGGCGGTGGAGTCGATGCGAGCGATGACCCGATCGAGACTCTGCTTGCCCGGGCGTACAACGTTTCAAACCCGCTTAAAGTGATCCGCAATTACAAGCAGCATGGTATCTATGTTCTGCATGGCGATGCCGACAGAACAGTGCCGATCAGCCTGGCAAGGGACATGAGAGAGAAGCTCGGGGAATTCCACAAAGACCTCGATTTCCATGAAGAGCCGGGCGGCGGCCACTGGTACGACATGACCGACGATCCAGGAGCCGACTGCGTGGACTATCCGCCGCTGTTCCAGTTCTTTGCGCGGCATCGCAGAACGATGCCAGCAGAGGCAAAGAATGTCGAGTTCTGGACCTGTTCACCAAGTGTTGCTTCGCAGAATCAGTGGGTGGAGGTTCAGCAGCAGGGCATCGCCGGCGCGCCTTCGATGGTCAATCTAGAGCAGTCTGCCCCGCTCTCTCGCGTCAAAGGCGAAACCAAGAACGTCACGCTCATGACATTTACACTGAATCACTTTGACAAGAGCCGATCTCTCAAGCTGGTTCTTGACGGGCAGACGATCGAAGACCTCCCGATCGGAGCCGACGGCAAGGTGACTGTTAGGAAGACAGGTGCAGGCTGGGTGGCTGATCAGGCTAAGACGAGCGACAAGTACCCGGCCAGAAACGGCTGGTTTAAGAAGGCGTTCGACAACAACTTTGTCTTTGTCTATGCGACTGGAGGCACCGATGAGGAGAACGCCTGGAGCTACGCCAAAGCGCGGTTCGATTCGCAGGCCTGGTGGTACCGCGGAAACGGCGATGTCGAAATTATCGCAGATCGCGACTTCAGGCTGGCTGATTTCAGAGACCAGAGCGTGATCGTTTATGGCAACTCGGATACGGTCACCTGCTGGGACGCACTCCTGAAGGACTCGCCCGTCCAGATCGATCGAAAGGGCGTCCACCTTCCGACAGACAGGATCGGCGGTGATGACCTGGCGGTTCTGATGGTTCGGCCTCGGCCGGACTCGGACACGGCGCAGGTGGGCGTTGTTTCTGGTTCTGGGGTCAAAGGCCAAAAGCTGACCATGGCGTTCAACTACTTCCTGGCGGGCGTCCACTTCCCAGACCTGTTTGTCGCCGATTCTTCGATGCTCATTGAAGGGTCATCGGGAGTGCGAATGGCTGGCTGGTTTGCAAACGACTGGTCGATGAACGGCGCTGACATGGTCCGGCGTTGAAGCTAAGAGGGCGTTGCTGCATCACTGCAGCAACGCCCTCATCAGCATTCTCTTTTGGCCAGACTATTTCTTCTTGTTCTTTATCTGCATGTGAAACACGCCGTCATCGGTGTCTGCTTCACCTTTGGCTTCCAAGAGAACCTTCGACTTGGCATCAAACACAGCCGTGAAATCAATCGTTGCTGGATCCTCTTCGCCCGGCATGAACTCGCACGAGTACTTGATCTGAAACGCTGGGCTTCCATTGACGGCTTTCGCAGACTTTAATGTGCCTTTGCCTTTCAATGAGTAGGTGTCGTACTTCTGGTTAAACTCAAACTTCTCGCCGATCTCCACAGTTTTTGAAGGCAGGAATGTGAACATCTGAGCGATGCTGATCAGCATGCTTGGACCGCCGTCCATCGCGATGTTAGTCGGAAGTCCGTGGCCGTCAATCTCCATCGCCTGAACACCAAGAGCTTCGCCTGGCATTTCTTGGCCGTTCATAAACATCTGCATCTCGCTAGCATCAACCTTGATGTCGTAGACACCCTTTCTCGGGCTGTTGCCGACAGTTCGCTGCCACTCGATAGACATTCCAACATCTTGTCCGTTTTCGTCACCTTTGATCTCGAAAGCAAATGCGGCTTTGTCGCCCTTTTTGTAGGTGTGTGTCAGGTCAATCTTGTCTGCCGGTGCGAGGACCGTGGCTGCGATAAGAGCTGTGGCTGTCAACATGATTTCTTGTCTCCAGGCTCTTTGGTCGAGCCTTGCTTTTCAGTTACTGCCTAAGACGGGGAGCTGGTTGCAGGGTCCCAGTCAAGCTCGGTTTCGGTAGAGTGCAGTCATGAAGCCACTCGTGGGGATCCTCGCTTTTGCAGTGCTGGCGTCTTTGGGTAATGCCATTTTTGTCTATGGCAACAGGAAGGCCGGCGACGCTGCCAATCCCTTCATCTACATCATGGGTGGACTGATTGTCGCAGCCGTTCTCCTTGGGCTGCTCAGTCCGTTGATGCCAGGAAGCGCTTCTGAGACGATTCGGCGACAAGGGGTCTGGATGGTTGTCACAGGTGTGGGCACGGTCATCACATTTGTCGGCTTTTTCTACCTCTTCGGCAGATACGGGGCAGCGCAATACGCGGTCTACGCAATGCTCTCCCTGATTGTCACTTCGATTGGTGTCGGCGCAGTCATATTCAAAGAGCAGGTGAATCTGTGGCATGGCGGGGCGATTCTGTTTGCCCTCATTTCGCTCGGCCTCTTCTTTAAGGGGCAGCAGGTTGTGGTCAAAAAACAGGATCAGACGCAGGTGTCTGAGACACAATGAGAGCCATGACCAGACGCTTGACACTTCTCGCAGTATTGGCTGTCGCTGCAGCCGGACACGCGCAGGGGACTCTCGACCAATATGAGCGCGCCAAGGGAATGTCGGCTAAGGCTCGTTCCATGACATTTGGCTTGAATGTTCAGGCGCAGTGGATCAGCGACACGGAATTTTGGTATCGAATTGACCGGGGAAGAAGTGTCGAGTGGATCCGGGTTGACGGTGAATCGAGAACGAAGTCGCCGCTCTTCGATCCAGCAGTGTTGGCTGCCGAGCTCGAGAAGGCTGTAAAGCAGGAGGTTGACCCTTCACGCCTTCCTCTTGAGCAGGTGATTGTTCGAGACAACAGCGTCCACTTTCGAGCTTTCAGCAAACGGTGGTCATTCGACCTCGCCACCAACCAACTTGATGAGGCTGAGCGTCCCACTCGAAGAGCAGGGCGTTCGCCCCGACGTTCGCCTGATGGCGAATGGCAGATCCGATATCACGATGGCGGCTTGACTGTGGTGCCTGCCGATGGAGAAGGTGAACCCCTGGTTTTGGCCCCTAAAGGCGACAACGGAGAGGTCTGGACGCAGGCGCAGTGGTCGCCAGACTCTCAAATGGTCGCCGCCTTTCTTCAGACTCCAGGCAAGCGCCTCAAGATGAACTACGTCGAGACGGTTCCCCCAGATGGGGTTCGGCCAGTCCATCGATCACACACCTATGACCTGCCGGGGGATGAGCTCGATTCCCGAAAACTACATCTCTTTAGAGTTCCGTCTGGTGAAATGATTGAGGCTAGAACTGGTGAGATTGACTTTTGGCAGACACCGCCAATCTGGTGGAGCGAGGACGGCGAGACTCTCAGGTTCTCTCGGCTGCATCGCGGCTATCAGCAGGAGCGGGTGATCGAGATTGCCCGGAGCAATGGTGCAGAGAGAACCTTGATCGATGAGCGCTCAGATTCACGGCTGCACCCATACGAATCCTGGCTCCACAATCTGGGGCAGGAGACCATTCTCTGGACCTCGCAAAGGAGCGGCTGGCGGCACATCTACCAGTACGATGCGAATGAAGGGCTGGAAGCACAGCTCACTGCAGGTAAATGGGTGATTCGCGGAGACCCTCACGTCGATCCAGAGCGGGGCAAAATCTGGTTCCAGGCGAGTGGCCGCGAGCCAAATCGAGACCCCTACCTGATTCACCAGTACGTCATGAACCTTGACGGTTCAGATCTGAGCCTGCTCACTCCCGAGGCTGCCGACCACTCAGCCCAGTGGAGCCCAAACCGAGAGATGTTTGTCGACTCGTTTTCAACGATCAATGAGCCTCCGATTCATGTTCTGCGGGATGGTTTGACCGGTGACATCCTAATGGAGATCGAGAGGGCAGATGCTCGGTTGTGGCTCAATACAGGCTGGCGCCCGGCCGAGCCATTTGTGGCCAAAGGACGAGACAACCAGACCGATATTCACGGCATTATCTGGCGTCCAACTGACTTTGATCCAGACAAGAAATATCCTGTAGTTGAGTACATCTACGCGGGCCCGCACGACTCTCACGTCCCGAAGAGGTTTATGATCTCTTCGCGCACACAGATGCTTGCAGAACTCGGGTTTATCGTGGTCCAGATCGACGGGATGGGCACTGCAAACCGGGGCAAGGCTTTCCACGATGTCTCGCATCAGAATCTGGGCGACGGCGGGTTTCCAGACCGGATCAAGTGGATTCAGGCCGCCGCAGAAGTCTATCCCGAGATGGACCTGAGCCGGGGCGTCGGAATTTTTGGCTATTCAGCAGGCGGATACGACTCGACACGTGCGCTTCTGGCCCACGGTGACTTCTACACGGTGGCGGCCTCTTTGGCTGGCAACCACGACCACAGGACCGACAAGACCTGGTGGAACGAGCTCTGGATGGGCTGGCCGCTAGGGCCACACTATGAAGAGCAGTCGAACCCAGCCAATGCCCACAAGCTGAAAGGGAAGCTGCTGCTCGTGCATGGTGAGAACGACACAAACGTCAATCTGCACGGTGGAACGATGCGGCTTGTTGATGCTCTCGTTAAAGCCGACAAGATTTTTGACATGCTGATTCTGCCTGGACGTGGTCACAACCTCGGCGGCTGGTATGTCGACCGAGCTATATTCGATCACTTTGTCAAGCATCTCTATGGTCGTGAGCCCCGAACTGGACTGAACTGACAGGGAACACTGATTCCTGGCAGACTGTAGGGAGAAGAGCGGTCTCCTGGCCGCCTGGAGTAATTGAATGGAGCAGAAGAGCCCGTTTTGTTGGATCGAATTGGCAGCGCCTGATGCAGATGTCGCCAAGAAGTTTTATGGCGACCTATTTGGATGGACGACGTCGGAGATGCCGATGGGTGGCGGCCATACCTATACGATGTGGCATCTGGCCGGTGAAGAGAAGCCATTTGGCGGTCTGCTTCCACTGCAGATAATCCACGAGATGGCTCCTGGCGTACCGGCACATTGGGCGCAGATCATGGCTGTGAACGATGTTGAAGGATTCCTCAATAAGATTGTTTCTCACGGCGGACACGTTCTTCGGCCCCCGTTCGATATCCCCGGTGTTGGTCGGCTCGCGGTGGTCACTGATGACGGCGGAGCGATGTTCCAGCTTTTGCAGCCGTCGGAGCCGTCACCGCCGCCAAAGTCACCAGTTGTCTGGTACGAGATTTTTCACCCGAGCCAGGACGCAGCAGTCCATTTCTACGGGAGCGTGTTCGGGTTCGATTTTTCTGAAATGGACATGGGCGATGATAATGTCTACAAGATGCTGAAAATGCCCGGCGAAGAGAAGGCGTTCGGCGGCATCGTGCAGCTCAATCCTGAGACGATGCCAGGCGTGCCGCCCACTTGGGCGCAGTATGTCGGTGTCGACAGTGTGGATGATGTCTGCAGCCGGCTGCCCGAGTACGAAGGGACGGTTATGGTGCCCGCCTTTGACATTCCTGGGGTGGGGCGAACAGCTCTGATCGCCGATCCGTTCGGCGCGCCGTTCTACATCTACGAATCAAGCTCGGCCTTGGCCTGAGCTCGCTCTTCGACTTTCTGCTGAGTTACGGGAGAATTGAGGCCCGGGATCGGGTCACCGTCGATGTCAGTACCTGGCTGCGCCAGCGGCTTGGTGCTGACCTTTCCGGGAAGCATGCCCCGTTTTGCCAAGTCGAGCCAGCGGCCTGCCTGCTTCTTTTCGGCTAGTGCACGAATTCCGCTCACCAGAGCCAACAACAGGGCCGCGAACGCGGTCCAGATTATGAAGACCTCGCTTGAAACCCCGTTGTTCAAGCCCAAGAAGTAGAGGCCGGCAGCTGACGCTGCGATGCCTGCCAATATTGAGACTCTCCATGCAATCCGAGCCAATTT
>JALGXY010000446.1 GCA_029824495.1 Fimbriimonadia bacterium | reverse complement strand
GCAGCAGACCAAGGATGGGACCGCAGCGTCCTGAAGATTTCGGCCGTAATGGCCGCGGCGCTCGTCGCGATCCTTATGATCGGCACGACATGGCTTTCACTCTCTGTCGGAGGGTGGCAGGAGGCATTTGCTCTCGGCACAGCTCCGTTCCTTATTGGTGAGGCACTCAAGGCTGGGGTCGTCATCTTGACCCTCCCGGCTGCCTGGAAGCTTGTCAAGACTCTGGACGGGCGCAACAGGTGAAGCGCGGTTTCACTCTGATCGAGCTGCTGGTCGTGATTGCGATCATCGCGATTCTGGCGGCGATCCTCTTTCCCGTCTTTGCTTCGGCGAAGGAATCGGCCAAAAAGACGACCTGCATTGCGAACCTACGAAACGCAGGCATGTCGATGGCGATGTACCTGGCAGATTACGACGACGCCTATCCCAATACCGGTGATCCCTACCTTTGGGTCGGCAAGAGATTTCGCTGGCCGATCATGCCCTATCTGGGAATCGGTCAAAGGCAGGAGAGCGGCAGCTTCGACACGGATCGCAACAAGGGCATGATCCTGACGTGCCCATCCGACCACGAGGCCGAAACGCAGTACGACGGTACGTCTTACGCCTACTCTGCGGCGTTTTATCACACCTCTGATCAGCTCTCCGGCATGACCCTGCGAAACCTGATTCCAGGCTTGAACGACCCAGGAACCGGGGCCCAGACAACCTCTCGCACCAGCACATCGGTTGCTTCGCCTTCAACCAAAGGGTTGATTGTCGAATGGCTCAACAGCCACAAGCATGATGGAAAGGCGGTCGGCTTTTGGGGCACGATTCAGCCAGGCCTGCTGCCCGGCGAAGACCGATGGACCGGGGCAAGGACCCTGCTCTTTGCGGACCTCCATGCCAAATTCACGGCGGCTGGCCAGCAGACACCTTCGGTGGATGACTGCCCTGACATCAACCTGACTCCGGGCGGAATCTTAGGCTCAGATCTTCGTTGAAGGCCTGTCCAAGGGCGATTTTTGGTTTTTTCGAGGCTGCTCCCTTATAATGAACAGTCATGCGATTAAGACCGACAAGATCCGGCGCTATTGCTTCTTTGATGGCTGCAGTGATTGCTGTTGGCTGCGCTCCAGCAGCTGTCGAAGAGACAGATACACCTGAGCCAGAAGCTCAGCCAACCGCCCGTGCAATGACTGCCGACGAGCTTGCAGAACAGCAGGCGATCACCGACGAGTTTGCCGTGGGCTTTCTTGCTGGCGACGCAGATGCTACGGGTGCTCTCTTCACCGAAGACGCGGCTGTACTGCCTCAGGATATGCCGATGGTGTCGGGAAGAGACGAGATTGCTGCACTGTTCACCCAGTTCCCCCCGCTCGCAGGTTTTGAAGCGACAATCCACGAAGGCATCCTGATGGGCGATACAGCGGTGACCCGGGGAACTGCCACGTTGACAGTCACCGTCGAGGGCGAGGATGTCGTCTCACACGCCAAATACATGGAGGTCCGCGAAAAGCAGGAAGACGGCTCCTGGCTGATTAAATGGGACATCTTCAACTACGACGCACCTGTGCCAGACACATCGGAGGCTGAATGATGAGGTCAAACAAGAGTCTGCCGACCTTGTTCGCAGCTGCCTCTCTGGTGCTGGCCGTATCGTGCACACAGTCTTCGGTTCCGGAGACCAAACCTGCGCCGAAAGCAGAGCCGCCGGCTGACGCTCGCGCGATGACCGCAGATGAGCTTGCCGTGCAGCAGGCCGTCTCCAATAAACTGAGCGAAGCGATGCTTGCCGGAGATATGGAGGCGGTCGGCTCATGCTTCTCAGAAGATGCAGTGCTGCTTCCTCAAGATGCTCCTATGGCCGAAGGTCGTGATGCGATTGTCGAGGTGTTTGCCGCGTTGCCGCCTCTTTCCAGCATTTCTTCAGCGGTCCATGAAGGAGTGATCTATGGCGATACGGCAGTGGTGCGCGGCTCAGTGACTCTGGTGATGCAGGTTCCGAAAGTCGGTGATGTCGAATCGACGGCGAAATTCGTCGAGGTTCGCGAAAAGCAGGATGATGGCTCTTGGGTTTTGATCCGAGACATCTTCAACTTTGATGCACCGCTGGGCGGCTGATCGCTGCCTCAATAATCGCCCCCTGTTTCTTGAACAGGGGGCGGTTTTTGTGTGAACTTCAAGGCCCTAGGCTGCGGGCAGGTCTTATCCGTGACCCGTAACTGTGTTGCCGGCGTTCCCGCCTGCAATTCGGACCCTCCTCCCCCTGCACCCCCTCCTCCCTTTCGCTCTGCAAAAAGGAGGAGGGGGACTAGGCAATACCAGCTTTGGTCCACTGACTCCCAAACCACAGCCCCACAGTTGAGGATCCGCCAAGAAGCTGATCGACGGAGGGGTCATCCAGTATTCCAGTGTTTTCGGCATCTAGCGTATCCTAAGGTTGGAATGGTCACTTCGGTCGCCCTTATCGGGCTGATTGCCTTCAGCTCAGGAGATGTTCCACAGGCTGCTTTCACCGCCCGGGTCTATCTTCCGGGAAAAGCGAGGAGCACCTATGACGTCTACCTCTGGCGAGGTCCAGGGCAGCCGGCTGAGCGTTTGACCAACTCAAAAGCGATCTGTACGGACGTCCGCTGGGTCGCTCGTGACGAGCTGCAGTGGGTTGAATCTGGTCCCACCCGCTACAACCAATGGGCTCCTAGACGAGATGCTCAAATGCGCAGGGTCGTCCTAAATCTACGTACTTGGCGTCGAACAGTATCCGCGCCTGGTGAGCAGCTTAAGCCACCGAATGTTCTCGGTAGAGCACTGGTCCAGGCTCCTGTTGAGCTCTCCAATGCTGATGACCCCTATTCAATCTGGGAGGAGGCACTGAGCACCAGAAGAGATGGGTACGCGAGCGATGCGCATTGGAAAAAAGAAGGCGGATTCGAAATCCCAGACGATGACAGAGTGATCCCGTGGCCGAATGTTCCTGACAGTTCGAACCAGTACCCTAGGCTTCAGATATCTGGAACTGGTGACCTGCATTACGGAGTTGGTTATGAATCTTTCAATGCGGGCACCTTCGGCACCATCTATCGATTTGGAGACAATCTTGCCGACCCCGAAGTCTTGATTCACTATGCCGCTCAGTTTGAGTTTCACCCCAAAATCGCCTTCTACTGCGCCCGTACCGAAGAGAAAATGATTGATGAATACGAATCGGGAAAGTTCGAATGGGCGAACGAAGGCTGGGTAGGCAACTGGAAGACAGGCCAGAGGTGGGACGTCATGCCAAAGGCTGCAAATTTGACCTCAATTTCATTGAGGCCTAGGCTGGTGGGTCAACGATAGTCCGCTTTTGTACTCTTCCTATCTCAAACTCAGAAATGTCGGCGCTCCCGCCTGCAATTCGGACCCTCCTCCCCCCGCACCCCCTCCTCCCTTCTGATAAAAGGAGTAGAGGGAATGGCCCCTCTCCCAAAGCTTGGAGAGAGGGGTTAAGATGAGGGCGATGTCGGTGCACTCGGTAATCATGACGTCGATGCCACGCTTTACAAGCTCGCTGACGAACGCCTTGCCTGGCATCTCGTTCTCATAGCGGATCGCAGCCCATTTCGCCAGCATAAAACTTGGCCTGTCATCAGATCCGTCTCGCCTCAACCCCACCTGATTCAAGAGTGCTCCAACAAAAAATCAGGGCCCAACCAAATGGTCAGGCCCTTGACTCGATGCTTAGGATTAGGTTCTAAATCCAGGTTTCAAGCATGTCTGCGATTTCGTCTCGAAGGATCTCTGGCATGATCGTTCCGCTGACGCTGGCGTCATTTGCAACGGTGAAGTCATGAATGAACCCGCCTAGGGCAAACTCTCGAAACACGATGCCATTCTGAGTCTTGTATGGCAGCCTAATCCAACCAGCAGCTGAGCTGTAGCCAGAGACATTGCCTGGTTTCCAGACCATCGTGGTTACGTCCCAAACGTCATCGACATCGTTGATCGTCAGGCCGATCGCTTGTCCTTCGAAATCCATGATGCTCCTCACGCCATCTCGGAAGGACGGGTTGACAGTTGCGTCACGGTTGAGCATGTTGTCATGCATCCAGTCCCACTGAGAGTTGTTCAGTCCAACACCATTGCCAAACGCTTCGTAGAGTTTGGTGATCTGGCGCATCGTGAATCGGTTGGCAGGATCGTTGCTGTCAGCACCATCCGCGTACTTATGGAAGAACTGGAAATCATCGGTGAGGCCGAGCACATTCCAGCCAAACTCATTGATGTTCTTTCGGCCAAGGACTCCATTTCCATTCCCGGCCAGATCCTGGAGGCCATTTGAAGATGTGTTTCCTGAGTTCCACATCATCCACTGTGTGACCTGCTGCATGAGCGACCACTGGAGAATGTCTTCCGGGTCATGGGTGTCATCTGTGTGATTCGTGTAAAGCGGCATCACCGTCAGAGGATCGATTTGTGTTCCGACCCGGGCGGACCAGTAGTAGTGCTGGAGAACCTTATTCGTACTTGCAGGGTAGGTGCGGAAGTCGGGAAGAATCGAACCCAAAGTAGGGCCGTTGACCTCTTTCAGCATGAATCCTCTGGTTCCATCTGAGTTTCCACGCAGCCACTGGCCCATCCGCCACTCAAGTGGGTTGGAGTTGTTCAGGACCAGGATATCGAATCGGACTTTGTTGCCCTGCGTATGTCTTTCGATATCAAAAATCCGTGAGGCGTACTGACCTTGGAGCCTCTTGACCTCTTCCCAGTCTTTGTTCGTGAACCACCACCACGCCTGGCCTTCACTCTCTTCCATAAGCCCTGCAAATCTGTCGCTGCCGAGCCGCTCCAAATCAACGAGACGCCACTTGGTTTCTCGAATTCCGCCATCGTCAAGCAGCTCTCGAACCTCTTTGGACTTGATGTTGCTGAAGACTCGCCACTTCTTATGATCTTGCCCAGTGTTAGGAATGACGATCCCAGAGTATCGTCGCTTGCCCTTGATCTTTTCGACATCAACATCGATAAGCCGACCGTTCTTCAGATTGTAGAAGGCCTTCATTTCATCCCAGGACTTGTCTGCGAACCACCACCAGGCCTTGAATTCCCGGCTCGGATTAGGAAGAGCGACAAAGGCGTATCGGCGCTTGCCATTGACAAAATAGGTTTCGATATCAATGATCCGCGCTTCCTTCTGAGTCAGAAACGCGGTCATTTCCGCTTCAGACTGATTGGCTTTCCACCACCAGCCGGACTGATAGCTGCCAGAGTTCCTAACGAAGCTGGCCGTATATCTGTGAGGGCCTGTGGAGACAACCTCAATGTCCGTCATACGATATCCCTTAGCAACGATATCGTCAATTGTTGTTTCGCTCACATTGGAGGCATATCTGTGACCGGTCTTATCTGTGAGGCTTCGCTCTCCATCCGCCAAGCATGTGGAAGAGAGCACTCCAAGCATCAGCAGGCCGACTGTTCTGCCAGTCCAGGTTCCGTTCGTTTTCATCGTTTCAATCCTTTGTTGCACAGCTCAGGGCACAACTTATGATTGCAGTATGCCCGGATTTCTTACCAAAAACAAGTATACAGATTTTATTCCAAAAAAAACGGGATAAGGTCCCGTTCTAGGTTCAGGAATTCTCGTCGATGATCTTCTTGCTCTCCAGCATTGTCGGGAACATCATTGTCGTCATCTTGACGCGTGTGAACTGCCCACCTTCTCGATTCTCAGGGTCTGTTTCACCGAGCTGATTAATCAGGTCGTGGACATTGCCCATCGCTTCGCGCACCTTCAAGCTGTTTTCAGGGGACAGGTAGACCGAAGACCAAACGTAGAAGCCATAGAGGCGAAATGAGTTCTCATGGCTTCTTGCCTCAAGATACTTCGCCTGCTGCCGTTCAGCTTCTCTCATCGTGCCTCTGAACTGCTTGGCAAGCAGGTCTGCCACTTCAGGGGAGATCCTTTCTGTATTGTGAGAAGCGCTCATCGAGCTCATCGTGTAAAGCTGCTCAACCCTTGAGCGCCTCTTGCGAATTCCGGCTTTGATTACTAGACCAGCGTCCTGCAGTTTTGCGATCTGTTCACCTACAGATGCCGCACTCTTCCCGAGCTCTAAAGCGATTTCACGAATCGAAGTCGCTTCCGTCGGCAACATGATTGAGTAGACGTCACTGCAGGGCACAGACGCGAGCACTCGAATCTGATTTTCGTCGTACAGAATATGAAGAGCCTGCCCTGGGAATTTCGCTTTCATATGATTGGGATTCCTTGTTATCCCTGTCTTATTATGACTCTACGATGGCGCCTTGTCAAGGGCTGCCTAGTCGTTGCTGCCTGGCCTTCTCTTAGATTGACGTGCTCTAGGAAAGTGGAGTGATCATAGCGATCGCGAATCAGGGACTAGTTGTACTCGGCTCAGGTGAGCTTCCAGAGGGCGAGGCTAAGACGCCAAGACTAAGCCTCCATCAGCATCCCAGCAGTAGAGGTGGAGAATACATAGAGAGGGCCCAACCAAAATGGTTGAGCCCTCTCTAGTTTGAAGCTGAAAACGATCAGAGGTGCGGGGCGATGTCAGTGCACTCGGTGATCTTGACGTCGA
>JALGXY010000445.1 GCA_029824495.1 Fimbriimonadia bacterium | reverse complement strand
GATGCACTTTATTGGGCTCTTCTTTGCGATTCCGGCTGCCTGGCTGATCAAAGGAAAGTTCTTGAAAGGGAAGTCTGTGCCCTTCACACTTGAACTGCCGCGCGTTCAGTGGCCTAAGTGGCGTGACGTTGTTGTCTTGGTTATCACAAGAGGCAAGGTCTTTCTGAAGACTGCGGGCACCATCATCTTTGTCCTCTCGATCGTGATCTGGGCTCTCAGCTATTTCCCACATGCAGGCGAGGATGATCCGCGATTCAAAGCTGAGTACAGCAAGCTTACGCCGGATCGAACTGAGGACCTCTCTTACAGCAGCTTTGTTTCACAAAGACAGAGAGAAGAGTCCTATCTTGGTCAGGCAGGAAGAGCAATCGAACCGGTCTTCCGACCGGCCGGGTTTGACTGGCGGATATCAACCGCAATCCTGGCGGCATTTCCCGCCCGTGAAGTTGTCGTTCCAGCATTAGGAATCCTCTTCGGACTAGGCAGCGATACGGACGAAGGGTCAACCGATCTGAGGGACGCCATGGTTGATGCACAGTGGCCGGATGGACGGCCACTCTTCACCCTCTGGAATTCGATGGGATTGATGGTGTTCTTCGCCCTTTGCGCGCAGTGTATGGCCACACTGGCAGCCATTAAGCGAGAAGCCGGATCCTGGAAATGGGCTGGCTGGGCATTCGTCTATATGACAAGCCTCGCCTACATTTGTGCCGTGGCAATCAATCAGATTGGAGCGGCAGTCGGGGGCTGATATGGCCAAGGTAAAAAAGAAGAAGTCAAGCTCCCCAAGCAGCGCACATCCTAAGGTCTTCAATCCACCCGTGCTGATAGCTGCTGGTTTGATGCTCGTGGTTCTGGCGATTTACCTAATCCGGCCGCCAGATCTCTATGCAATCCATGTCTGGCCGATGTTCGCCTTCAGCCTGCCTTGGATCCTTTTTTGCTGGGGCAGAAAATTCAAAACGGTGATCGCCAGAATCGGGGTCGTGCTCGGCTTATGGATCGGCTTCATGGCGATCGCAGGTGAACTCCCTTATCAGGTGTTCAAGAGGCCCCTCACCGAAAGAGTGGATATCCCGGGAACGGCCAGGATCATCAGCATGAACTGTGCGGGCGGGGAGATCTTGGCTGTCGCCAGAGCCATGGAGTGGAAGGTTGTTATTGGCCCAGATGCAACCATCGTCACCCGCTGGCCTGTAGTGGGCGACAACGAGCATGTGACTCAGGACTGGGCGATTGTTACTGTGATGCTCCCTGGTGGTGATGCAGTCACCATCTGTAGCCTAAGACTATCTGCCGTACAGTTGAGAATGGACTACTGGAAAGCAGATTGTTGGCGAACCTGGAAGACGGACTACTATCGTCATCTTGAAGAGGTTCAACGGGTGCAGCAGAAGATGCTGGAGACTCCCGGTCCTGTGATCATCGGTGGGGATTTCAACTGTTCAGATCGAAAGATGATCACGCGTGAGTTTCAAGGCCGCGTCAAGAACACCTACGACGAGGCTGGATACGGCTGGCCAGCCACGTTCCTCAATCAGTATCCGCTCATTCGAATCGATCACATTCTGGTCTCACAAGAGATGGAGACCATCCAAAACTATGCAGAGGTGGTCGATGAATCGGACCACCTGCTCGTCATTTGTGACGTGAAGCTCTAGCCGCTTTTGTCGCGATCTTTGGCTTCCTGCTCCAGCTCTTTCTTCATCTGAACCCTCTGCCAGGCCCAGTCGATCTCAGGGTGGAACTTATCCGGGAATCGGATGACCCAGATCTGTTTCCGGATCAGATAGTTCTTAGGATCAAGCTTCAAAGCTGACTGCAGGCTCTTTACCGCGTCATCCTTCCTTTTCAAGCCTAAGAGAGCTCTACCTCTGCCGAAATGAGCCTGCGCCGATTTGGCATTCATTGAGATCGACGTATCGATCTGTTTCAGCGCTGCTTGGTAGCTTGCCTTGTTCAAGCTGTCCAGTCCAAGCGTCAGAAAGTCCTGGCTCGTCCCCTTGCCAGAATTGACCCTGTCTCCGATCTCCTTAAGGATCTCAGCTTGGCTCCTTGCCTTGGACCCAGGCTTTACAGCTGGCCGAGCGAGGAACTCCTCAACAGCCTCGATCACCTTGGAGTTGCGGACCTCCATGCCACCGATCCTCTTCCACTGAAGCACACCAGCCTCATCAATCAGGAAGCCGTTTGGCACGACACTAAATCCCCAGGCGTTTCCAAGAGCGTTTTGGGCATCAACGGTCGTTGTGTACTTGGCACCTGCTCCTTCATAAAGTGACTTGCAGGCCGGAATCCCCTCGGCGTCCATTGCGACTGCGAGGAGGACGAGATCGTCTCGCTTATGGCTCTCGATAAACTGCTGCCACACGGGCAGCTGTGCGCGGCAGCCTCACCAGGATGCCCAGTTGAAGACGATCAACTTCTTGCCGCGAAAATCGCTGATCCTCACCGATTCGCCTTTCATGTTTGTCACGGCGACATCGGGGACAACCGATCCTACAGCGGCAGGCTCTCTGGCCTGAAGGGCCGTGGCTAAGGCAAGTGCAGTCAACATGGTCTTAGTGTACAAGAATGCGTTTGAGAAGCAAATCGGTTCCC
>JALGXY010000444.1 GCA_029824495.1 Fimbriimonadia bacterium | reverse complement strand
CATCGATCGACCAGAGGCGTCTGCCTCCGCCGCGATCTTTCCGACCGTTCCTGCCCCGATGCCTCGAGTCGGCACATTGATCACGCGGTTCAGTGAAACGTTGTCTGCCTGGTTCAAGGTGAGCCGCATGTAGGCGATCATGTCCTTGATCTCTTTGCGGTCATAAAAGCGCTGGCCGCCGATCAGCACATGCGGGATCCGCATGGCGAGAAACGCCTCCTCAATCACTCGGCTCTGGGCGTTGGTTCGGCAGAGTACAGCGTGCTGGCCGTACCCGCGACCAGTGCGTTTTGATCTCTGAATCGCGTCGGCGACGAATGTCGCTTCGTCCCGCTCGGTGCCGGTCTCAGAAATCGAGATTTTTGCTCCTTCAGCGTTCTCAGTCCAGAGCTCTTTCTCGTTGCGTCCCCGATTGTGTCTGATGACAGAATTGGCGGCCGCCAGGATGTTCTTGGTCGACCGGTAGTTTTGAGTGAGCGGGATCACTTCAGCCTTGGGCCAATCCTTGCTGAACTTCATCATCAGCTTTACATCGGCGCCCCGCCAGGCGTAGATCGACTGGTCGTCGTCTCCGACAATTGTCAGGCTGCCGTGCTTGCTCGCAAGAATATTGGCGAGCTGATACTGAGCGTAGGCTTGGTTCGAACCGCTTCAGACTCCTGCAGCAGCCGGACAGCGGCCATCAGGATGTCGTCGAAATCGAGGGCGTTTGCTGCTCGCAGAGCTTTGTTGTATTCCGGATAGATGTCGCCGACAATGCTCTCGAAATAGCCGGCGGTCGATCTGCTGTACTGTTCGGGGGTCTCGAGCCGCTCTTTAGCCCGGCTGATTTCGTTCAGCACGGCCCGCGGCTGAAACGACTTGTCGTCGAGGTTGCGCTTCTTGATCAGGCCTTTGATCAAGGTCATCTGATCAGAGTCGTCGTAGACCACGAAATTTCGGTCGATGCCGATCGCATGACCTTCGATGCGGAGGATGCGGGAGCAGACCGAGTGGAAGGTGCCGAGCCAGAGATCTTTTGCTCGGTCACCGATCATCTCTTCGACACGCTCGCGCATCTCTCGGGCGGCCTTGTTGGTGAAGGTGACGGCGAGGATTCTGTACGGTGCTGCGCCCTCTTCGACCAGTCGGGAGATGCGGCATGTGATGACTCTGGTCTTGCCGGATCCGGCGCCTGCCAGAATCTTGATTGGGCCGGCCGGTGCCATCACGGCCTGCTGCTGTTGGGGGTTGAGAGAATCGAGGCTGAAAGAAGACGACATCGGTGGGCCCCCTCATTATGCGGGCTCCAAAGACGATTTGGCCTCCTATTTGGCACCAGATCTCGCAATTCAGGTCCCTCGGAGTGTAACATTGAACGTCCGCTCGGGCGTCAAACGCAGCAGGAATTCCAATTTGGAGTGGTGAAAATCGATTTTCACCGCCGAGAGTGCACGCATGAAGAGATTGATTGCAGCCGCAGTTACCGTACTAGCAGCAGGTTCCGTACTTGCTCAGGCCGGTCCGTTCACAATCCGACGACCAGTCGATGGCGCGAAGGTCCGCGAAATCGTCAAAGTCCGGATTCCAAGAACCGCAATGACGGAGACGTCAGCCGCGGATGATACAACTCCGGTGGGCTACATCGGCGTCTATTTGAACGATAAGTTCCTCGAGGCCGTAGCTCCTGATCTTGAGGGCGATGATTTCGTCTACAAGATGGACACCAAGGCTCGCGGCATCCCTGATGGAGAGGTCACGATCGAATTGGTTCACTTCATGCGAACCGAAACCGGTCCGATCGTCGCAGACAGGACTTCTGTCATGGTGATGATCGACAACCACACCAGCATTCCGATTCCGGATGAGGGCCTCGATCTTCGCTACAAGTTTTACAACGGCAAAGAATTCAACTACACAATGGTTGAATCTGTCTCTGTCTCTATGATTTCGCAGGCGCTGGCTCAGATCGGCAGCCGCGGAACTCAGACGAGCCTCGAAACCGAGACCATGCGCTTTATGTATGCGCATGACAACTCTTTTGAGACCGATTCAGGCGCACAGGGCCTCGTCAGGATTCAGCCCCTCACCGACAAGGGCAAGGACCACACATTCCTGACCATGATCGGCGATACAGAGCCGCGCAAGTACATGGACTACGAAATGCACCCGTGGTACATGAGAATGAACGACAAAGGTCGTGAAGTCTTCAGCGCCGCTCCCTCGTTCAGCACAAGCGACTTTGGCGCATCGGGCGAATCATTCCGAACGGACCTGTTCGTCATGATGCCCCCGCCGGTTCTCCCAGCTCGGCCTGTCCGACCTGGCGATACGTGGCAGTCTCCCTACCTGCAGATGACTCTTGAGCTTGAGGACAAGGATAAGGTTGACAAGTTCACAACAGGGCTTCCTGCACGCGGCACCTTCGAAGGTGTTGAGTGGCAGGGCGGCATCCCCTGCGCCAAGCTGAGAAGCATGGTTGCTGTTGGTGCTGAAGATCTGAAAGACGTCGGCAATCTGACAGAGATGGATGGCGACCCGAGCAGAATCGAGCTCGAAGAGCTGATCTGGTTTGCTCTCGACACGGGCGTGATGATTCGGCGAGAGCTGAACACCACTATCGAAGCTCTGGTTGAAGTTGGAACAGGCGGTGGCGGCGGAGCCGGCACAGCACCTGGTGCAGCTGGCGGAGCAGACGGCGGCCCCTCATTCGCAGGAGCATCCTCTGGTGGCGGCGGCGGAAACGCAGCAACAGCCAACTACATCCGAGACATCTTCGGCAAAGGATTCCGACACTTCAACGTTCAGACTCCTCCTCCTGGCGCAGGTGGCCCTCCAGGTGGCGCACGCGGTCCTCGAGGCAACTCAGGCCCCGGCAACACCGGCGGCTTCCAGGGACGCACTGGCAGCACATCCGGTTCTGGACCCAAGCAGATCATGCGGGTTCGCAGTCAGGCTGTTATTGAGCTGGAACGAGACTGAAACTGACCTTGAATAACCAATGGGCGCACTAATGCAGCCCCGCAACGATCGAAGCTCCTCCGGCAAGAGTCCGGAGGAGCTTCGTGCGACTTTAGGAGAGCACCTCGAAGAGCTTCGACAGAGGCTGTTCCGCATTGTCGGTGCCCTGGTGGTAGGTATGGTCGCCGGCTGGCTGTCGTTCGAATTGGTTCACGAAATCATGCAGGCGCATGCCAAAACCGGCTTCCCGCCTGATTTGATATTCAAAGAGGCGTTCCGCAGCATTGAAGAGGCTTTCTTCTTCAAGCTCAAAATGTCGTTCTATATCGCGCTGCTGCTGACGCTTCCGTTTTCTGTGTATGAGATTTGGGGATTCATCTCGCCTGGACTTAAGCCGAAGGAAAAGCGCCCATTTCGAGTGATTCTGCCGATCAGTGTTGTGCTCTTCTTCATGGGGGCGACCATCTGCTGGATGGTCCTTCCGATCACGCTCGGCTGGTTTGCTGGCTTCCCGGTCGATATGGATGTCGAAGTCATCCAGGACCCTGGCAGCCTGGTGATGCTGATGACCAAGATGATCCTGGCGTTCGGTATCGGGTTCCAGATGCCGCTGATCGTCTACTTCCTGTCCAAGGTCGGCATCGTGAGCGCCGAGGGTCTTCTGCGCTACTGGCGACACTGCATCTTTGGGGTCTTCCTACTGTCGGCAATCATCACTCCATCGGGTGATCCGGCTGGAATGCTTGCCCTGGCGGTTCCGCTGACGGCACTCTTCTTTGCCAGCGTATTTGCGGCCAAGTGGTCGAACAAAAAAGCGCTGAAAGAAGACGATCCGCTGAACAATCTTGACTAATGAAGAGCTGACACAATGTCTCCGTGGCCTGGTGGATGGGTTCGCAGGCCACGAGCTTCTTCTGCCCGCTCGGGAACCTGAAACAGCAGAGATCCCCGAGAAACTAAATCCGCAGCTTCGTCAGTCTCTCGGCGAGCATGGGATCGAGGATCTCTACTCTCATCAGGCCCGCGCTGTCGACCTCGCCCTCGATCACAAGGATCTGGCGGTCGTCACTGGAACCAGCAGCGGCAAGACTCTCTGCTATGCACTGCCGGCATTGCAGCAGTGCCTCGAAGAGCCTGCTGCCCGTGTGCTGATGCTCTTTCCGACCAAGGCGCTCGCGCAGGATCAGCTCAGCCGCATCGAGAGTCTCTCCCCTGGCGGCAAGGTCAGGTCCGCCGTCTACGACGGTGACACGTCGAAGTCACGCCGAAGCGTCATCCGAAACACCGCCGACATCATTCTCAGCAACCCAGACATGCTGCATGTCGGCATCCTGCCGTATCACGAGACCTGGCGAAAGTTTCTGCGCAATCTCAAGCTGGTCGTGATTGACGAAGCACACGTCCTGCGCGGCGCGTTTGGCAGTCACGCGGGGTGGGTGATTCGCCGACTTCTCCGGCTGGCCGAGTGGCATGGGAGTCGGCCACAGGTGATGGTCTGCAGCGCAACACTCCCCAATGCTGCTGAGCACGGCCAGAATCTAACTGGCCGCAGCCTCGAGGTGATCGATGAGGATGGCGCGCCCCAGGGTGAGAAGAGGCTGTTTCTGATCGAGGCGCCTGGTGACCTCACGACCAAGCGAGAATCCCCCAATTCGCTCACAGGAAGGATCATGGCGGAGACCGCGGTGCTGGGGGCGAGAAGCCTCGCCTTCTGCCGCTCCCGAACCACCACCGAACTGGTTGTTCGGCAGGCAAGAGACAAGCTGGAATCGCTCGGCGGATCGAAGGATTGGGTCGAGAGCTACCGAGGCGGCTACACCCCGGAGGAGCGCAGAGACATCGAAAAACGGCTCTTCCAAGAGGACCTGCGAGGGCTCGCATCGACCAGCGCGATGGAGCTCGGCGTCGATGTAGGAGGGCTCGATGTTGTGGTGCTCAACGGCTATCCGGGAAGACTCAGCAGCTTCTGGCAGCAGGCTGGCCGGTGTGGGCGTTCGGGCCGGTTCGGTGCCGTCGTCTATATCGCGCATGAAGATCCGCTCGAGCACTTCTTGGTGCAGGAGCCGAAGGCGCTGCTTCAGCCGAAGGAGAATGCGGTCATCGACCTGGCCAACGCACCAATCTCTGAGGCGCAGATCCGTTGTGCGGCTTACGAACGGGCACTCGCAAGAGACGAGCTGAGCGAAGTGGGTGAATCGGCTCTAAAGTCGGCTGAGGGCCTCGAATCCGCCGGAGATCTGCAGTTTAGTGCAGGCCGCTGGTTCTTCCCCAGCTACGACTCGCCGGCGCGCAGCGTGAACATCCGCACATCTTCAACCGAGTCCTTCACCTTGATCCACGAGGACCAGCCGATTGGGGATATGGAGGAGTGGCGCGCTCACTCTTCGGCCCACCCAGGAGCCGTCTATCTGCACCGCGATCGAACCTATCAGGTTCGGCGTCTCGATCTTGAAGCCAAAACCACAGTTTTGGAGCAGCACAACCCTGGCTACTGGACAAGATCCCATGTGCGATCGGTCGCCTCGCCTGTCTTAGAGATCGACAAAAAGCGGTTTGGCCGACTCGACGTCAGCTTCTCCAGCCTGACCGTGACGCAGCAGACCACGGGCTACCAGAAGATCGATGAGCGCACGGGTCAGATGCTGGCCGAAGAGGAGCTCGACCTCCCCGTGCGAACTTGGCAGACGGTCGGCATAGTGATCGATTTTGATCCGGGGCTGATTCCACTCGACTCCGTCGAGTCTCTCGGCGCCCTTCACGCTTTGGAGCACGCTCTGGTTCTGCCAGCTCCTCTGCTGGCGGGATGCGACCCTCGGGACATCGACTCGGTCTGGTTTGCGGCTGCGCCCGAGACCCTGGCCCCCCGAATCGTGATTTTTGACGTCGCGCCGGGTGGGCTCGGGTTCAGTCAGGCGCTCTTCGCTGAGTTCGAGGAGCTGTACAAAATGGCGCGCAGGCTGGCAGAAGGCTGCGGCTGTGAGTTTGGCTGCCCGCGCTGCCTGCTGTCCCCACGATGCCCCTCCAAGAACGAGCCGTTGAACAAGAAAGAGCTTCTCAGCCTGTTCGGCCAGATCTAGCTGGCTTCCATCGCCACGATATCGTGCCGTCTAGCATGACCATTGCTCGCCCAAACTGGGCGTCGATGTAGCCGAGTGATGTTCGGCTCGTGTCAACACCTAATACGATCGGCCCGCCGGCGAACGTCTGCACGAAATTCTCGAACGACTCGTCTCGCTTGGTGTACGGCCTCACCCTCTTGAAGAACGTGTCTGACGAGGGAAAGACCTCGCCATTGTCCCGCCAGTAGAGTACGGCACCCCTCCCGATGTCGGCAGCCGAGCGCATCGCTGATCTCTGGTCTGCGTTGATCTGCTGCTCACGGAATTCGGTGAGGTTCATCGACTCCAGGCGACGGTGGATCAGCATGCCTTCGACCGTGTACAGGATATGCCGGAAATCCGCAGATAGCTCCGCCAGCTCAACATTTGAAGCGAGATAGGCGGACGGTTCATCGGTGGGCGGCTCTGCTGCTAGCCAGAGATCCTTGACCAAGGCAGTCCGGCGGCTGTGCTCCGACTCGCGGCTGCGATAGTCGAGTCTGAAATCGGGCTTTGCTGCTTCAGTTGGCCGAAACTCACCGCGCGAGATATCGAGGCTTCCATCAGAAATCTGAAAAGCAGTGTTCATCGGCTGGTCTCCCTTTTCCAGGACATTGAAGACGAGTGTGGACCCTGAGTTTGTCCAGTAGGCGTTGATCGGCCCCGAGGTTTCACGAACGAAGCTATGCAGCGAGGAGAGTTCACCATCAAGTTTATGAACCTGAAAGACAAACTCCTCTGACAAGATGCGTCGGCCCTCGTCCGGCGTACCGAGCTCCACCCTCTGGCCAAAGATCACCACGACCGGGCGGTGAGCATTCGGGTAGATCTCGGGAAACGACCCGAGGGTCTGCCCTTCAACTTTCTCATGTCGTGCCCGCCTGGTCGATGCATCAACCCAGAAAAGAGTGTGCTCCTGGTCGCGTGCTCTAAGCCCAGAGCCGCGCCAGCGAGAACCGAGAATCAGCGCTTTTCCATTACTGTTTAACCAGGCAGATCGGAGATGGATCGGTTCAGCCCCTTCAAAGACAGCAGCGGTCCAAGAGCGGCTTGTCTGCAGATCGATGATCTTGACGGCCGTCGCCTGGGGGTCGATCGACTGTTGAACGTAGATCGCCCAACGGCCGTCTGGTGACATCGAGATATCGGTGACGCATGACGATACTCTGAGCACAGGATCGCCGACCAAGAGCACGCGGGTCTCATGGCTGACAG
>JALGXY010000443.1 GCA_029824495.1 Fimbriimonadia bacterium | reverse complement strand
GGAAAGAGTGCGACACCGTTGGTGGCGTTCGCTTTAATGTCGGGCATCCCCAGTCCGATCAGCAATGGGAAGGAGATCAGTGTGCCGCCGCCAGCAACCGCATTGATGCCTGCCGCGACAAAACCTGCCACAAAGAGGATCAGATAACCGAGCGGATCATTGAAGTGCGGCAAGACTCGGCGGGTTTACCTGATCGCCTATTCGAACCGCTTCAATCGCAGGGAGTTCAGGATGACCGATACGCTGGAAAAAGCCATTGCACCGGCAGCCCACATGGGGCTGAGCTTCCCAAAAGCCGCCAGCGGAATCATCACCACGTTGTAGCCGAACGCCCAAAACAGGTTCATCTTAATCGTCGCGATAGTCCGTTTTGAAAGCCGAATTGCTGTGATAGCACCCCTCAGATCTGGCCTCATTAGGGTGACGCCAGCAGTCTCCATCGCCTGGTCTGTTCCGCTGCCCATCGCGATTCCCAGATCTGCTTGGGCCAATGCCGGCGCATCATTGATGCCGTCGCCCACCATGGCTGTTGTGCCTGTCTTCTGGTGCTTGGCAACGATCTCGGCTTTGCCTTCCGGCAGAACCTCTGCTTCGACCTGATCAAGTCCGAGCTGCTGAGCCACCGCCAGCGCAGTGCTGTGGCTGTCTCCGGTGACCATCACCGTTCTCAGACCCTGATCCTTCATCTCCTGGATCGCGGAACGACTCGTCTCGCGTATCGGGTCGGCTACGCCGATCAGAGCTGCTGTCTTACCATCAACCAGCATCACCATCACCGTCTGCCCTGCCCCGGCCAGTTCGGCCGAATCGGCTGGAACGTCAGCACCGAGTTCTTCTGCCCATCGGGTGCTGCCGATTACAATCTTCCTGCCTTCGACAACCGCTTCGATGCCCTTGCCGCGAACTGCATTGAACTCTGTCGCTTCAGGAACAGGTCCCTCACCCGCAGCCTGAACAATCGCTTTAGCAACCGGGTGCTCACTGCCGTGTTCAGCGGCCGCTGCCCACTTCATCAGGTCGGCCTTGTCGCCTGAAATCGCGCGAAACTCAACGAGGGCCGGTCGGCCTTCGGTCAGCGTGCCCGTCTTGTCGAGGAGGATCGTGTCGACCGCTCCAGCCCGCTCCAGCGATTCGCTGTCTTTAATCAGGACGCCGAGCTCAGCCCCGCGGCCAGAACTGACAACGATCGCGGCCGGAGTTGCCAAGCCGAGTGCACACGGGCAGGCGATGATCAGCACTGCCACAGCCGCTGTCAAGCCGTCGGTGACTGAGCCGCCAGCCATCAGCCATCCACCAAATGTCAACGCGGCTGTGACAATGACTGCCGGCACAAAGATCCCAGCGACCTTGTCGACCAGCTTCTGAACAGGTGCTTTGCTGGTCTGGGCCCGCTCAACCATCTGAATGATGCGAGAGAGGGTCGTCTCTTTTCCGACTCGGTCGATCCGGACCACAAGCGTTCCGTTTTGAACAATGGTGCCGCCCGTTACTGAATCTCCTACCGCTCTTAAGACAGGGTCCGGTTCGCCTGTCAGCATCGACTCATCGATATACGATTCGCCATCAGCAACTGTCCCATCCGCTGGGATTCGATCGCCTGGCCTTACCCGGATCTGATCTTTGGGGGCGATCCGTTCCAGAGGAACAACATCCTCTTTGCCGCCCGGACGGATTAGGATCGCCGTGTCAGGCGCCAAGGCCATCAAGCTCCGAATCGAGTCGGACATCCGCCGCCGTGATCGAGCCTCAAGATGTTTGCCGACCAGGATCAGCAGCACGATGACGGCAGCTGTCTCGTAGTAGACGTTGTTCGATTGAGCGTGACCGTCTCCACTGAACTTGAACAGCGCCCACGTGGAATAGAGCCAGGCCGCTGATGTGCCGAGCGCGATGAGCGTATCCATACCGACCGTCCTATGACTGATCGATTTGTAGGTCGTGACAAAGAACCGTCGGCCGCTGAAGGCGATGACCGGGGTTGAAAGGACCAGAAGCAGCCAGTTTGCCCATTCAGGCCTCGGGTGCCAAAACATCGAGATTCCAAATGTTGGCAGGCCGAGAAGTATAGCGACCAGGATATCGACCCTGTCCTTTTTGAGAGGGTCATCCTCGGACGACTCGACAACAGCCTCGCGAAAGTCAGCTTGGTAGCCAGCGCTGTTGATCGCGTCGATCACAGCCTGTGGCTCCACAGCCGAAGTATGCGAAATCGTGGCAGCTTCTGAAGCGAAGCTGACAAGAGCTTCACCGACTCCGTCGATTTTGCCGATCGCTCGCTCGACGTGTCGAACACAGGCTGCACAGGTCATTCCTTTGACACTGAGCTCTGTCGTACTGGTCTGAGGCTCTTCAGCCATGATTTCAATATACCCCCGGGGGTATATGTCGGTTCGGGAAAAACTGGCGCGCCCGGCGGGATTCGAACCCACGACAATCCGCTTAGAAGGCGGGCGCTCTATCCACTGAGCTACGGGCGCAAGGGCTGAAATTGTACCGCTGCAGGGGGCAGAAGACTAGGATCAGTGGTTATGACCCGTGTGATCAACCTGGCCAGGTTCTTCAGATACCAGAGAAGGAAGCTGAATTCCTGCCGAAATGAGAGCAATCACTGCCAAAGCAGCTGCTGCACACTTCTTCCAGGTCTCAATCTTCACCCGGCAGCATCCGCATGTTGCCTGAACCGGCTTGAATGCGGCGAAAACCGTGAGGCCGGCCATAAGCAGAGAAAAGCCAAGAAGCCAAGGTCTCCATTCATTGAGAGCTGTGAGCCAACCTGCGCCGGAAGAGAGGCTTCCTAGACCGATCATGGCAGGCAGGCCACAACAGGGCAGGTGCGCCAGCAACATTGTGCCGACCGACGCGAGCCCGGACCAGATTGAGGATCTCTTCGCCTCTGCCTTCATCTGCAAATATTTTGCATTAAAGGCGAGGTTTGATGCTGGAAAGTCCTACTCTTTGTCCGCTTCGAACTCGAGAACCTTGGAGTTGATGCAGAACCGCAGGCCAGACTTGTCTCGTGGCCCATCCTCGAAAACATGTCCCAGATGGCCGTCGCATTGGGTCGCGAGAACCTCCATCCGAATCATGCCGTGGCTTGTATCGAGCTTCAGCCAGACGGCATCCTTATCGTACGGCTCGAAAAAGGACGGCCAGCCTGTGCCGGAGTCGAACTTTGCGTTCGACTTGAACACCTTTTGACCGGTGCCCACAACTTTAAAGACGCCATTGCCTTTTGTGTCCTGGAAGACGCTGCAGAATGGAGGCTCTGTTCCCTTGCTGCGCAGGATCTTGTACTGCTCATCGGTCAGCCGCTTCTTCCACTCTTCATCAGTGAGGGTGATCTTGTCCTTGCGCTTTGGGCTCTCTGCCCAGTAGCCGCGATAGGGACCCTCTGCGAATCGGCCATCCACGATTTTCCAACCCATGATCTTCTCTTTGTCTGCACGACTGATCACCTGAGCATCCGCCCCGGGACTCGCCCCCAGAACAGACAGGCCGACGGCTGTCGCCGCGATGCCCATTGCGATGAACCCGTACTTCATGCTCCTATTCTACGTCTTCTTGACGCGAAGATCTTGAATTCCCCATTCTTGGGTTACGGCATAATAGAACAGGAGAGCAAGGGGCGATTTTTGAAAGGAAGGGGTCCAACTCACAAATCCGTTATTGAGGCTCTGAAGAGCACGGCTGAAACAGGATCACTGACTCCCCTGTTTGTCGACGTTCTACGTTGGGAGCCGCCCACCGGGTCTGAATCCGCTCGCCTGGGAGAACTTTCTATTGGCGCCTCGGAGAACTGCGTCATCTCTGGTCAGGTGCATCTTAACTCGCGTTCATTGATCCTGACTCTGCGTGACAGGACAAAGGATGTACGTATGCGGATCAGCCTGGACAATCCCTCTGAAGAGAGTCTGGATCGGCTGAGCCTGATGGCGATGCCGAGTGTGGCTGCAGAAGGCGGAGTTGAGCGCATGATGATGCGTGCTCTTCGCGATGCCTTTCACCCATCGGAGTCGACCGAAGCGTTTCTCAATGAGTACGAGAAGGTCTTTAAGAGGCATGTCGACAAGGTCTTGGTAATCACCTCCGCTGGTGGCAGGCGATCGAAGAAGATGGAGCCGGAGCAGGCTCGATGGCTGTTTCTTCAACGCTTTCTCAACCGAGTTTTGCTGGTGCGACTGCTCGAAGACAAGGGGTGGTTTCAGTTTGATGGCCGGCTCGACTACCTGGCAGCGCTCTACGATGACTGGAGCTCAAATCCAGGCCCATACGCATTCTATCAGCGACTGGCACTGGTCTTTTTCAACGCATTGAGCCAGCCTTCAGCCGAAGCACGAGCCCTTTTGCGACCCCAAGTTGGCGAGGTCCCGTATCTGGGCAGAGGTCTCTTCACACCCGAGTTGTTTGAGCGGGAGTTTGCTTCAGAAGAAGGGCTCGGCGTGATTCCGGATGAGATGTTCGAGGATCTTCTAGGACCTAGAGGGCTGCTCAGACGGCGAGAATTCACCAGCTCAGAAGGGGTGCCAGAGGTGCTCGAGACTGCCGTCTCGCCAGAAGTGCTCAGCCATCTTTACAGCCAGGCGGCCTCCCGGTCCGGTGAGCCGGTTGGCACCTCAGAGCAGCAGAGATCGAGCCGCGCCAAAATTGCAGATCAGCTCGGCATCTCGCAGAACGAGCCGACATTGAGCCGTAGTCAAGCGCTGGCCTTGATCCACAAGCTTGGCGAGGTCCACATCTACGATGCGCCCTGCGGCACAGGAACCAAGCTCGTCGCCTCGCTTACCGAGATGATCCGCGTTTATGAACTGGCGCAGAAGGCGGCTGATCAGCAGGCCGAATCGAGCAGTGTCGTTGCCCGGCGACTTCTGAATCAGAACCTGAAAGGGCTCGATCAGGATGATTTGAGCGTTCAGACCGCGCGTTTCCGGCTTGCGCTCGCCGTGCTCGGCCTCGACAACGACAAAGTGCCTCGCCCTCTCCCCGATCTTTCGCAGGTGATCATGACCGGCCAACCCCTTCGATCTGAACAGAAGCTAACCGAGGGCCCGATGCGGGAACTCAAAGCGGCTTTTGAGTGGAGCACGCTCGACCAGAAGCCGAACAAGGGACTGCGTCACGGATGCCTTCGGACCGTCGCGGCGTTTCTGAACTCCGATGGCGGAGAACTGTTGATCGGAGTCGATGATGCAGGCGAACCGGTCGGCCTAGAAGGCGATTACTCCCTGCAGGCAGATGCGAACAGCCGAGACGGTTTTGAAGGCCGGTTTCGCGAGGCGATGAAGAACCACTTGGAGCCGATGCCCCTTAATGCTGTTCGCGTGGAGTTTGAAGACCGAGACGGCCGAGACATCTGTGTTGTCAAGGTTGAGCCGCAGGCTGGCGTGACGTATCTGGTTCGCAAAGATCCCAAGAACGGGCAGATGCTCGAAGAGATTTATGTGAGAGACGGCAATCGAACACTCAACCTTTCCGGGCGGTCGAGGGATCAGTTCATTCTTACGCGCCGTGCTTAAGCACCGATACGACCACTAAGCCCAGATCCGCCGCCAGCGCCGCCGCCAGTTCCGCCGCCTGTCTCATCTTCCTCACGAACCTGAGCCACGCCCTGGACACCCTTGCCGCTCATGCGATCGTCATCTTTTTTGGTCGAAAGCTCAAAGTGGAACGCCTTGAAATCGTCGCCGACAGAGTTCTTGAACCGTGCATCTCGCTCCTCTTTTCGGCTCAGCAGCTTCAGCCAGTCCTTCTCGCCGTCGTACTCGGCATGGTGAGCCCAGATCATGCGCCACCGGCCTCCCGTCATCTCTTGGCGGGCCTGAGGCGAACCTGTGATGAACGCCTTGCGGTCGCCCTCTTTGTACCAATACTCAATCTGTTTGGCGATGATGGATACGGGATATTCGCGGATCGATTCACCTGATCGCACCTGGTCATCCAGTTCTCTTTCCGGGTCAGATTTTGGCGGCAGTGGGCGGTTTGCCTTGACCTCTTCTGGCACGTAGGGAATCAAGGGAGGAATCTCCTCCTCTTTCAAGCCCTTCTTCTCTTCTGGCTTGATCAGCATCTCAACCGTGCCGCTGAGAACGGCCTTCTGGTTCTTTCGGTCGACAACCGCCTTCGGGCAGGAGAGATTGACATCCTCACCAAAGAATTTGACATTGCCTTCTGCGGTCAATACGTCGGTCTCCTGGTCATGGACGATCTTGTCAGCGAGTACGATGACTTCACCATCGGTCGCTCGACCGTGGATCCAGACGCTCGTGCCATCACCTGGCCAGTCGGTCTCATCGGCGCTCAGTTCCCAGGTTTTGGCGCTGTCCTGCTGCTGCAGATCAGCCTTGCCGATCCAGAGAACAGGCCCGGCTGAAAGCGTATCTTTCTCCGTATCGAACACCAGGTTTGCAGCGGTCATTTCGCCGCCTTTCAGGACACCTGTTATCTGTCCGGGAGCCTCGATGAGATGTGTCGCCTCATCAAACGTAAATGCTGGTGTTCTGAGATCCAGATCTTCGTCCCTGAAGATTGTGGCGCCGCTTTCAACCTCCAGTATCCGACGAAGCGGCTTGTAGTTAGCCCGTGCGCCCTAGAAGTAGGTTTGGCGGCAGTCTTGAGCGTAAAAGAC
>JALGXY010000442.1 GCA_029824495.1 Fimbriimonadia bacterium | reverse complement strand
ACAGCGCGTTTTTGTCGTTGCCTTCACGTTGATGCTGATCGTCTTTGGTCTCTTTGCGATTCCAAAAATGGATGTTGATGTCCTGCCTGATCTCAACAGGCCGGTCGTGACGATCATGACCGAGGCGCACGGTCTCGCTCCTGAAGAGACCGAGGCGCTGGTCAGCTTCCCTATTGAGACGATGATGAACGGCGCCACGGGTGTCCAGCGCGTTCGCTCGGCATCCAGTGCTGGATTCAGCATCGTCTTTGTCGAATTTGACTGGGACATGGACATCTACCGGGCGCGGCAGATAGTCAATGAGAAGCTGCAGCTTGCCCAGTCACGACTTCCCGAAGGCTCAGTTGCTTCATTGGCTCCCATCAGCTCGATCATGGGTGAGATCATGGTCATGGCTGTCTCGAGCGAGAGCGGGGATACACCACCGCTCGAAGTGCGGTCAATCGCCGACTTCGTAGTGCGCCAGCGTCTGCTGGCAGTTCCCGGCGTTTCACAGGTTGTGGCGATCGGCGGCGGTGTCAAGCAGTATCAGGTGCTGACTGACCCTGCTCGTCTGAAGCAATTTGGGATCACGCTGGAAGAGCTGATAGAGGCTGCAGGCAAGAGCAATACGAATGCTGGCGGCGGCTTCCTTCAGGAGCCACAAAGAGAGGCCGTTATCCGCATCGAAGGCCGGGTCAAGAACCTCGAGGAGATTCGCGGAACAGTCATCAAGTCAGTCAATGGAACGCCCGTAACCATCGGGCAGGTGGCCGACGTCCAGTTCGAGAAGGGCCTGCCGCGTGGAGACGGCAGTGTCAACGGCGATCCGGCCGTTCTGCTCTCCATTCAGAAGCAGCCCACAGCCAATACCCTTGACCTGACTCGCGAGCTGGATAAAGCCTTGGATGAGCTCGAAGCGACGCTCCCAAGCGACGTTAAGATCAACCGAGAGCTGTTCCGGCAAGAGCATTTCATCAACACATCGATCCACAACGTGGAGAAGGCTCTGATGGAGGCAGGTTTGATCGTCCTGATCGTGATTCTGGCCTTCCTGATGAACGTTCGAGCGACCGTCATCTCGCTCGTCTCAATCCCTGTCTCGTTTATTCTCACACTGCTGCTCCTGAACAAGTTCGGCATCAGCATCAACACGATGACGTTGGGCGGTCTCGCGATCGCAATTGGGCTCGTTGTAGACGACAGCATTGTCGATGTCGAGAACGTGGTTCGAAGACTGCGGTTGAACCGAGAAGCGGGGAGCCCGGTCAACCCTCTTAAGGTGATCTATGGCGCCAGCGCGGAGATCCGTAACAGCATCGTGTTCGCCACGCTGATCATCGTGATCGTCTTCCTCCCTTTGATCTCATTGAAGGGAATGGAGGGCCGCGTCTTTCTTCCGCTTGGTCTTGCTTTTATCGTCTCGATGACAGCATCTCTGCTCGTCTCCTTGACGCTGACTCCAGCCCTTTGCGGAATGCTGCTGCGAAAAGCCAAGGCGAAAAAGCAGGGCGACTCCAAGCTTGTTGCCGGGCTGAAGAAGGTGAATGCTCCGATCGTTCGGGGAGCGATGAAGCAGCCTTGGCTGGTGTTTGGTACAACCGCCGCAGCAACCGTCGTCGCGATCTACGTGATTCCCAATATGGGCCGTGAGTTTCTGCCGAAATTCAATGAGGGTTCGCTCTCGGTAACCGCGATTCTTCCTCCTGGCTCGAATCTCGAAGAGAGCAACCGGATCGGGAAGATCATCGAAAGGACGGCTCTCTCTGTCCCTGAAGTGACCCATATTGGCCGCCGGACTGGCCGTGCCGAAATGGACGAACACGCAGAGGGGGTCAACCATTCCGAGCTCGATATTGGAATTGCTGAATCAGAGCGAGGCCTCGAAGGCGCAACCGAGGAGCTTCGCTTTAAGCTGGGTGAGATCCCAGGGGTCTATGTCGCGTTCGGCCAGCCAATTTCGCACAGGCTCGACCACCTGTCTTCAGGAGTCCGGGCCGCGCTCGCTGTGAAGGTCTTCGGACCGGATCTCAATGAACTGCGTCGATTGGCGCAGGATGTTGAGAGTGCAATGGAGTCGATCGAAGGCATCGTTGACCTGCAGATCGAGCCGCAGGTCGAGGTGCCGCAGATCAGCATCAAGATCGACAGAACGGCGGCGGCTCGCTACGGTCTGACGCCGTACGATCTCGCGGAGAACCTGGAGGTCGGGCTTGGGGGCCACAAGGTCTCTCAGGTTCTGCAGGGCCAGCAGACGTTTGATCTCGTTGTCTGGTTTACGGAGGAGGCGCGGAACAACATCGATGTCATCGGTTCAACGCTGATCGACACGCCTTCTGGCACCAGCATCCCGCTGTCTCAGGTGGCATCTGTCCAAAGAAGCACCGGTCCGAACACGATCAACCGGGAAAACGTCTCTCGTCGGATTGTTGTCCAGGCCAACGTTGAGGGCCGCGACCTGAACAGTGTCGTGACTGAACTTCAGTCGAAAATGGGACCGATTCAGGCCGAGTGGCCAGACGGCTACTATGTAGCTTATGGCGGGCAGTTCCAAAGCCAGCAGAGCGCGATGCAGAGGATTCTGCTTCTCGGAGGATTCACAATCGTCGCGATCTTCCTGCTTCTCAATGCTGCGCTGAAGTCTTGGCGGATGTCGCTTCAGGTCATGGTCAACCTGCCGCTGGCCCTGGTCGGGGGCGTCGTGGCGGTCTATCTGACGGGTGGAGTCCTTTCAGTCGCCTCCATGGTCGGGTTCATCACCCTGTTCGGCATCGCCACGCGCAACGGCATCATGATGCTGTCGCACTACGTTCATCTGATGAAGGAAGAGGGGATGACATTCGGCAAAGAGATGATCCTGCGCGGCACCCAGGAGAGGCTCTCTCCTGTGCTGATGACCGCTCTTGCGGCAGCACTGGGCTTGATGCCGCTCGCCCTTTCTCAGGGTGAACCGGGCAAAGAGCTGCTCCAGCCGATCGCCGTCGTCATTCTGGGCGGGCTGGTCTCCAGCACCATCCTCGACCAGGTGGTCACCCCGGCGCTGTTCTGGGTGTTTGGGAAGAAGGAGTGGGAGGGTTACGATCCTTCAGCCTCTTCGGAGGAGGACTGGGCGAGCGCCTAAATTGAAATCCAGTGGTGCGGACGTCCACGTCTGCTTTCCGGCCCTCCACCGCCTATCCACGTCGAACTCTCCCTATTGGAGAGTTCTTTGGCGGACCCTCCCCTCCTCCCTTTCACTTCGCAAAAAGGAGGAGGGGGAACCTAACTCCGTATCGATTTCAGGCTAGAACTAGCCCTTGATCCGAAACAGGCTCGAGCGTTTTTGGCCAGCCTTTTCCTCTGCCAAGAAGAGGTCTTCGCCCAAGAAAGTGAGCGAGGCAGCGTTCGCCTTGAATATCTCCTGGCCCTTGCTGGTCAACAGATAATCCATGCCAGATTTTGTCTGGCAGATGAATAGATCAGGCCGTGTCTCGTGCCTAGTGACAAACTCGTACTTTGGCGGGATGACCCAGATGCCCGTCTTGTCGATCACTCCTTTGAGCCACCCAAACTTCTCAGTCGACGGGTCATCGACAGACACTGATGCAAGTCCGCCTCGGAATCGGTCACCTCTCTCGAACTCTGGCTTGACGATGATGAAGTCGCCGTTGATATTCATGTAGCCCTTCCGACCCTGGTCAGTTGTTTCGTACTCCATGGCGAAGCCGAGGCCCTCACTGTATTCGGGATATCGCAACAGCTTTCTGCCGGGAAACAGATCGCGGCCTTGGTAGTCAACCACGCCTTCGGGATGAGTTGTGAAGAATCCACCGGCGATCGACTCCTTGGTCACGCCCGGACCTTTCCATTTGATGAAGGTCTTGCCATTCGACTCGCGATAGGTCGGCTCCACCTGCTCCGCGATCATCTTCCCGTCTTTGTTCATCAGCCAGAAATACTGCAGTTTTTCTTCTATGTCGTAGAGCTCAAACACAGGGCCGTCTGCCGTCTCGATGAATTTGATGTCGTAGTACTTGCTGGGGGTCAGCGCTCCTTTCTTGGCATCGACCAGAGCGATCTTCCTGTACTTGTAGAACGAGTTGTATGACGCTTCTGCGATCTCCTTGGTGTAGGTCAGGAAGTAGTCGCCGGTCAGCTGGAAGATCTCCTGCAGGCTGCTGCCGCCATCGTAGACGTTTTCGCCTGTCTCTGTGTCCAATATCCCGGAATCTGATCCGTCTTTCGACCACCAGCCCATGTAGCGGCCTTTACTGTTGGAATAGTTCCTCGCCTGCACTGGCGAGATCTCTTTGCCCTCAAAGGTAGTGAGACCGAGATTTTCATTCTCTTCAATCAACAGCAGCAGTCCATTCAGCAGCACCTGAATATAGCGGTAGGTGTACGGAATCACCTCCGTTCCGTCAGCTTTGATCAGCCCATACTTCTTGTCAGTGTTGGCAGCGATATAGACATCTCTGCCCGGTACACGTCGGACATCGTGGTAGGAGAACGGAATGATCTCCTGGTCGTCCGGCGTGCGAATGCCGATCCTTTCGTCTTGAAGAACAGAAATCGCGGCGTCGCCAAACGGTCGAAGGCTCTGGTAATCCTGGGTCAGCTTGACGCCCTCGCCATCATAAACCGCGTACTTGTCGTCGGCAGTCCGGAAGATGTAGGCGTCGTCGTTGACCTTGTAGTAGACCTGCCCGACCTCCTTCGCTGTCGTCGAGCTTTTGACTTCGCCAGCCTTCGTATGAAGAGTCCATGTAACGCTCGAATCGGCCCCACCACCGGTGAGGATCAGGTCAGCCGTCAGCACAATCAGGTCATCATAAACTGGCTCGACCCCCATATTGTCGCTCAGCCTAAGCGCCCCTCGTTTCTTCGTCTCACGGTGGATGATTTCAACGATCCCAGCCTCTTGATGATAGGTGCCAATCGACATCGGATTCGGCAGCGACCCAATGTGCTCAAACAGGTCGTTCGACTGCTGACCCAGCACGAAAGCACACAGCGTGGAAGTGAGGAGCATCGCGCAAGTGTACCGTTGGGACATATCTGCAACTCATCAACCTCTGTTTCTCTCCTCAGGTGCACGTCTGTAGAGAGGCTTGAATCCCATTGCTGAGCTCTAGACATGTCCATCTGCATGACGACCCTTCTCCTCCATGTCGCTTAGCAAAAAGGAGGAGGGGGAATGCCTTGGTCGGAGATGCCCAGCAGGTAGCCTTTCGACAGTCATGTCCAAGGCCCTCTACCGCAATCTCGACTCAGAGGAGATTCTCGATCGAGACGGCTATGAATGCGGCACCCGATACGAGGGCTACTACTTGGTCTTCTCAGACACCGGCACGGTCGACTGTTTTGAGGAGCTTTGGAAGGCCAATCTCGCCGATGAGCTCAGCAGCCCAGATGCAGGTGGATTCTGGAAGCGGGAGGGTGATTCGGTGGTGATCAGTCTCAATCGGATCAGTTCTGAAGAGAAGAAGCCCGTACCAACAATGCACGACACCTATGGCCCCATGGAGCCGACAGAAGCCGTTTTTGGATCTGGCACTCACCGCATGGAGATCGTTTTCGGCGGGCTGCACTGGATAGAGCGTGGCCTCGTCTTCAGCCACAAAGACGGCCCAGACATGTTTCCGACAGACGACTAAGCCTTGCCGCGCAGCATGAACTTCCAGTAGAGGATCGGCAGGACGAACTTCTTCACCAGCCACATGCTCCACCTCGGTTTGGTCGGGTCGAGCGGGAAGCTCGGCATCAGCTTGTCGTCATAGCCGAACTCAGCCATCATGATCTTTCCGTAGTTCGTCACCAGCGGGCAGCTCGTGTAGCCGTCGTAAGATTTGGTCGGCGCCTCTCCGCTCAGCACAGCCAGGATGTTGGCGACCACGACAGGGGCCTGTTTTCGAACGGCTGCGCCGGTCTTTGCTGTCGGCAGATGGGCGCTGTCACCCAGTCCGAAGACGTTTGGGAAGTCCGAGCTCTGCAGCGTGAACGGATCGACCTTCATCCATCCGAATGGCGCTTCCGTCGTTGCAAACGGGCTGTTCTTCACCACCGCAGGCGGGCCCTGTTTTGGAGTCACATGCAGGAAGTCGTACTGGACCTCTTTTTGAGATCCGTCATCCAGGTTTTGGAACGTTGCAGTGCTCGAAGCCCGATCGATTTTGATCAGGTCATATCGACCATTGAAATGAATGTCCCGCTCCTTCAGCATCGGTGTCAAAGCGTCGCCGAACTCCTTGATGCCAAAAATGCCGCCGCCCTGGAAGTAGGCACAGACTTCGGTCTTGTCGCGAAGTCCGTTTTTGCGGGCGTAGTCCTCAAACAGATACATGATCTTTTGAGGTGCGCCGCCGCACTTGATCGGGGTGGCCGGATGGGTGAAGATCGCGTTTCCGCCCTTGAAGGCCTGCATCGCCTTCCAGGTCTTCTGAGCGTAGTTGAAATCGTAGTTCGTGGAGACTCGCGGGTCGTTCTCCAACGCATCGGTCAACCCTTCGATCATGTCCCACTCGATCACAAGGCCGGGTGCAACGACGAGCGCGTCATAGGTGACCGTCTCACCGCTTTTGAGGACCACAGTGTTGTCGGCTGGCTTCAGTTCTTCAGCGTACTCCTGGATCCAGGTGACCCCATTCGGGATGAAGTCCGCCTCGTCTTTTTCAGTCGGGGCTGCCTCTGCTGCACCTGCTCCGACGAGCGT
>JALGXY010000441.1 GCA_029824495.1 Fimbriimonadia bacterium | reverse complement strand
TGCTACAGCGACGGTTCCTGCGGGCGCCGATTATGTTGATACGACAGTGACGACGTTTGCCGTTGGCGGTCCGACCTTCGCCCGCATCTATGGCCAGCAGACGATTCCTGGCTGGAGTGCACGCGGCTACAGTCAGAGACTGTATGTGAACCCGTAGAGGGCTGTACGACAACTACTGATGGGAGGCTGGACGGGAGACCGCCCAGCCTCTCTTTGGAATATGATCAAGGCGAATCGAGCCAGCATCACAACCGGATTCGGTTCGTCTCTACATTGGCATTGAGGCCAAACAGTTTTTTGGGATCGGTCGAATGATCCCAGTATTGGAGAAATGAAATGCGAATCAACTCGACATTGACGACCATCGCCCTGGCGTTGAGCGTTTTTGCTGCGGGAACAGCCTCGGCGATCGGCACTTTTACTGCGTCTGCAGTTGCCATCACCCAGCCGAACACGCCTTCCGAACTCGTGCCCTTGGCAGTGGAGCTGACCCTGATTGAAGGCAGGCGAGACCCCGAAGTTGCAGCCACGCTTTCACAAGGATGGGGGCGTGTCTCCGAGTTCGATGCTGTCACGGGCACCGTTAAGATTGAGCTAACGGCAGGTCGAACATTGAGCGCAGCGGTCAAAGCACTGTCCGCTCGGCCGAGCACAAGCCATGTTGAGGCGTTAGTTCCTCCCGCACCTGCGGGGCTTAGACTCGAGCCATCAGTTTCTAAATCTGAACGCTGGGTTGCAGAGTACAAAGCGGCCTATATCGACTACTTGGCATCCCGCGGAGAGGAGCCAGAGGATGAGATCCCAGGCCTCGACTTCATGGAGGCCTATCTCTTCTTCAAGCGTGATCGAGCCTTCCCCAACGACACTTACGATGCAGCCTATGTGATGAAGCAGGCGCTCGATCGAGCTGGGTGGTCGAACGGCGGCCCGCCGCCACCGGGAGCCGGCCCCACAGAGAATTGGGAGTTCATTGGACCTCAGGATCTGAATGTTCCCTATCGCACCTACTACGGGCTACGATCCAACAATGGCAGAGTCAATGCGGTCGCATTCGATCCGATCGACAGCGATACGCTGTACATCGGCGCCCCGCAAGGCGGAGTTTGGAAGACGACCGATGGCGGCATCAACTGGACACCTCTCAGCGATACATGGCCTAATCTTGGCGTCAGCGCCCTGGCCGTCGATCCGCAGAATCCAGACACGATCTACGCCGGCACTGGTGACTACCATGGATTTGACGTCACAGGTTACGGACTTCAAAAATCGACCGATGGCGGCGCCACCTGGACGATCATGGGAGCATCTGATTTTGGATTCTCTCGAATCAGCGACATTGTCATCAATCCTGACAATTCAACACAGCTTGTCGTCTCTTGTGGCCGCAGCGGCGGCGGCACAGGCTACGGCGTCTATCGTTCGACCGACAGCGGTTCCACCTGGACGAGGGTTCGCTTGGTGAAACAGGATCATCTGCGAGCGGCGGAACCGGCCGCAACCTCTACGCAGTTCGGCCTGGCAAGACCTCTTGGGTGAAGCGGTCGACCGACTTTGGAGCAACCTGGACAACAACGGCTGATCCTCCAAGCATGACCTCCGGCGGATCCTCTTCGTATTCGGCGATGGCAGTCGCAGCATCGAAGCTCGATCCCGACACGATCTACCTGTTGGTCGGCACGATCAAGAAGATCTTCAAGTCCACAAATGGCGGTGCGTCGTGGTTCGATACGACCGGTGCGTTTCCCAACGGAAGCGGGAGCTACAACTGGTCTCAACGAACCTACGATTGGTACATGGGAACCAGCTATCGGCCCGTCGATGGCGGCGGCTCAACAGACGTCATCTATATCGGTCTGATCGATGTTGTTCAGTCGTGGGACGCAGGTGCTACCTGGCGCAGCTATGGCGGCGCGGGATTCACACCGACCTACAGCGGAACAGCGATCACCCACAACGATCAGCATTCATTTGCAGTCAATCCTAACAACCCGCACGATGTCCTCTTTGGAAACGACGGCGGCGTCTATCGGGTCTCTGTTGACAGCGTCACCGGCGCGCCGACCTACGACACCTCTCTGAACGATAGGCTGGGAATTTCGCAGTTCTACGATATTGCGGTCCACCCGACCAATATTGACAACGTGGCCGGCGGCACACAGGACAATGCCACCCCCCACTCCTTCAGAGCTGGCGGTTCAACGCTGTCTGCTTGGGGCAACCCTGGAGCCGGCGACGGTGCAGGAACTGTTATTAATCAGCAGGCTCCGGATAAGCAGTTCACGTCTTGGCAATTTCAAGGCATCTACTACACAACAAACAACTTCGCGTCAAAGTCGAACGTGACTCCTTCGTGGTCAGGTCACGTGAGGCCGTTTATCGGAGAGCTCGTTCTCGATCCGACAACGCCTGACCTGATGTACGCCGGAACGAACTACCTGAACCGGTACGACACCAATACGGCGACCTGGTCATTGAAGCTGGGCGCACAGGCGGTCTCCTCATCCTCAACGGTGAGAGCCATGGCCGTTGCCCCGAGCGATTCGAACCGGATCTATACAACGGCTGGCGACGGCGAAGTCTGGATGACCAAAGACAAAGGAGTGACCTGGACTCAGATCGACACTG
>JALGXY010000440.1 GCA_029824495.1 Fimbriimonadia bacterium | reverse complement strand
CTTTCGACGAGCTGGCGGGCTCGAAAAGGGCGATTTCCAAGGCATCTTCTACGATGATTCCGATGTCTTCAAGGTGATTGAAGGCGCCAGCTACTCGCTCGCCCTCTGGCCTGACAAAGAGCTCGAAGGCTTCCTCGATAAGCTGATCTCAGAGATCGCGGTCGCCCAAGAAGATGATGGCTACCTCTATACAGCGCGGACTCTGGGAGCCGTAAGTGCTCGCACCGGCCTCACCCGATGGTCGTACCTGGCACACGGACACGAGCTCTACAATGTCGGCCATCTGTACGAAGCTGCTGCAGCCCATTTCCAGGCGACAGGCAAACGCAGCCTCCTCGACGTCGCCCTAAAAAACGCTGAGTTGGTGAACACGGTTTTTGGCCCGAATGAGGGTCAAAACAAGGGCGTTCCCGGGCACGAAGAGATCGAGATCGGGCTGGTCAAGCTCTACAAGATCACTGACGACGACCGCTGGCTGAAGCTGAGCAAGCACTTCATCGATATGCGTGGCCGAGCGGATCTGCGCGATGAGATCTTTGGCCAGTACGTCCAGGACCACCTACCTCTAAAAGAGCAGTCCGAGCCGGTCGGCCATGCTGTCCGCGCTGGTTATCTCTATGCTGGTGCTGCTGATGCGGCCGCCTTGACCGGCGATGAAGAGACCTTCGCAGCCGTCGAGAGGATTTGGGAGAACATCGTCAAATCGAAAATGCACTTGACCGGAGGGATCGGCGGAGTTCCTTCGATTGAAGGCTACGGCCAGGAGTACGACCTGCCGAATGCGGGAGCCTATCTGGAGACCTGCGCTGCGGTCGCCCATGCGCTGCACAGCCACAGGCTCTTCCTGCGCTCGGGCGACTCCAAGTACATGGATGTGCTTGAAAGGACACTCTACAACGGCTTTCTTTCCGGTGTCTCTCTGACCGGCGATCGGTATTTCTATCCCAATCCGCTCGCCAGCGATGGCAGGCGTGGATTCAACCACGGAACTGCCGAAAGAGCAGCCTGGTTCGGCACAAGCTGCTGCCCCGTCAACATCGTTCGATTCATTCCTTCGATGCCCGGCATGATCTATGCCGCCAGCGAGGGAGCCGCTTGGATCAGCCTCTATGTCGGCGGGTCCGGTTCTGTGCCGGTCAACGATCAGAATGTCAAGCTGCACGTCGACACGGCCTACCCTTGGTCGGGACGAGTGGCCGTGACGGTTTCACCTGAGAAAGCAGAGCGATTCAAGCTGAAGCTGCGGCTGCCTGGCTGGGCTCGCAATCAGCCTGTTCCTAGTGATCTCTATCGCTATGCAGATCACAAGGAAGAGCGGGTGGCCATCATGGTGAACGGAGATTTGGTCGAGTATGAAATCGACCAGGGCTACGCGGTTTTAGACAGAAACTGGACGGCTGGGAAGTGGCCGCCAATATCGGTCGTCGCGCTGTTGAAATGGGCCCGATTGTCTACTGTTTTGAAGGGGCCGACAACGATGGCAGAGTGCTCGCCACAGCTCTTGGTTCGAATGACTTGGCAGAGTCACACCATCCGGATCTGCTGGGCGGCATCACCATGCTCTCCTCGCGCGGTCTGGAGAAGAACGCGGACGGCTCGATTTCTAGCCGAACGATCCGAGCGATTCCCTACAGCGTCTGGGCCAACCGAGGAGCCAACGAAATGCAGGTCTGGATGCCAGCATCTGTTGAAGATCTCCCCGACCCAACCCTCGCTTCAACAGCGGAATTGACAGCTTCCCACACCTGGCATTCCGACTCGATTGAGGCTGTTGCAGATGGACAGAACCCCAAATCATCTGGAGATCATGATATTGCCAGACACACGTTCTGGCCAAACAAAGGCACAGCCGAGTGGATTCAGTATGAGTTTGCCAAGCCGACAGCTCTGAAGGGGACTTCAGTGTATTGGTTTGATGACAGCGGGAGAGGCGGGTGTCGGCTGCCGAAGAGCTGGAAAATGCTCTACAAAAAAGATGGCGAGTGGCACGATCTGCCAGGACCGTTCCCTGTTAAGCGGGATGTGGCCTGCGCGGTCTCGTTTGAGCCGATGGTTGTCGAGGGGCTTAGAATCGAGATTCAGCTGCAGGACGGCTGGTCCGGCGGTGTTCTCGAATGGGCGCTGATCGAGGCTTGATGCAAACTGTTTCAAATTCCGATTTAATTAGGTTAGCGAAGGACTTTTCTTCGCATAAACTGGTCGGTGTGGCCCTCATGGGCAGCTATGCTCGAGATGAACAAGACGAGTTCAGCGACATCGACCTCAGCGGATTTCATCAGAAGGATCTGCCCTATCATCACGGCTTTTTCTACCGTAATGGAACTCCGATCAGCATCGGGATAGCTCCGGTTGAGCAGGCCTATAGGCATATGAAAGACCCATCGTTTGCCCTCGCCGCAGTTCCTTCCTACCGAGTTATGCAAATACTTTGGGATCCGAACCGTATTCTGGCCGAGGTTTTGGAGTTTGCTGAGAAATTCACCTGGTCTTCAGTTCAGCAGATGGCCGACATTGAGGCGGCGAATTGCCTCGCAGAAACAGCGGAAGAAGTTCAGAAAGCCCTTCGCGCTTTATCATCTGAAAACTGTGAGCTGGCTGCTCAGATGGCCCATGAC
>JALGXY010000439.1 GCA_029824495.1 Fimbriimonadia bacterium | reverse complement strand
TTGAATCTGGCGAGAAGACAACCAAGATCTTCATCAAGCCGGGCTATCAATTCCAGACTGTTGACGGGATGTTCACCAATTTTCACATGCCGCGAACGACCATGATGCTGATGATCTCGGCTCTGGCGGGCAAGGAGCTGATCCTCTCGGCATACCGAAAGTCGGTTGAGTGCAGGTTTAGGATGCTGTCCTTTGGCGATTCGATGCTTCTGCTCTCCCATTCGCTCGACAAATGATGTAAGATGACTCTCCACTTGGTATGGCGAAAACAAAGGAGTTCGATCCGCTTGCCTATATTGAAAGTGCTTTTCTAGATCAGGAAGGCCAGGCCAAAAAAGCGGAGATAGAGGCTGAGGAATCGGACAGCAGATTACGATTCCGCAAGACAGCGCTTAGCGCACCTAGGCCGCGACGGGTCTCCAGCAAGCCGCGCCGCGCCGAAGTGGATCCAGAGTTGGCAGATCTGCTGAAAAGCCTGCCAAAAAACCTTGAGTTTCTCTGCCAGTTCTTTGGCGACGATGTGACGTCGAACTACTACACCAAAGATTTCAAAGAGCCGCGAAGCGAATTCATCAGGCGGCTGGTCGATCCGGTCTTGAGTCTCGAAGATGTCAGCAGACTCCTTGGTGTCTGCCCCGCGACAGTTCGCCGCTATACCAACCGTGGCTGGCTTGAGCATTTCAGGACCCAGGGCGGGCAGCGCCGTTTTCGACTCAGTCACGTAGTGAAGTTTGTCGATGAGCATGGACGGCACCCTGAACAGGGCTGAGTTTGATCGGCCTTTGCGGCTGGCAATTTTTTCTGACAGCGCTCCGCCGATTATCAACGGCGTCAGCGTCAGTATTCAGGCGCTGACCGATGGACTGCGGGCGCGCGGCCATGAGGTTCACCTGTTTGCAACGGGCTATCCCAATCGAAACGAGAGTGTCGAGTTTGAGCACCGATTCTTCGGTGTAATGACTCCGGCCTCGAAAGATTATCCGCTTGCGATTCCGCCGTTCATCAAATGCCGCGCAGAGTTCGACAAGATCAATTTTGACCTTGTCCACACGCACACACCATTCACCGTCGGCTACATGGGCAAGCGCTGGGCGAAGTCTGCTGGCGTGCCCGTTGTCAGCACGTATCACACGCACTACGACGAATACGCTCACTATGCGCCGCTGCTGCCAGAAGATCAGGTTCGAAAGTGGATTCGCGCGCACACGGAGCGGTACTACGAAGACGTCGATCACATCATCACACCGAGCGACGCGTCGCTGAGATGGCTGCGCAGCCACAACGTTCACCAGGATGCTTCTGTGATCCCGACCGGAGTCCCTGTGCCGACTCCTCTTGACCGCGCGGAGAGTCGAACCAAGCTTGGCCTCAAGATGGACTCGGAGATCATCGTTACGGTGGGTCGGCTGTCGCATGAGAAGTCCGTCGACAGAACAATTCGCGCATTTGCGTTTGTTGCAGAGGCGAGGCCCCATGCAGAACTTGTCATCGTGGGCGACGGCCCGGCCCGAGAAGAGCTGGAGGAATTGAGCCACAACCTAGGCATCTCGCCGAAGGTCCATTTTATTGGCGCGGTGCATCCTTCAGAGGTGGCGCCTTACTATGCGGCCGCAGATGTGTTCGCATTCTCATCGACAACAGAGACGCAGGGGCTGGTGATCATCGAGGCGATGTCGCACGGTCTCCCAGCGCTCATTGCTCGAGGTGGAGGGGCGCAGCACGCTGTGGATGATGGCGACAGTGGTCTGATTCTCGATGCGAGCGAGCATGTCTTGGCAGATGCTCTGATTCATGTCCTTGAAGATCCTGATCTGCGCGAACGGCTGTCGAAGGGCGCGAGAGTGACTGCTGATGAATACTCCATCGATCGGATGATCGACCGAATACTGTATGTCTACATTCAGGTCCTGAGGTCAAAACTTCATGAGCCAGTCTCGGCCGTTTGAATCTCGAACCGCTTGGCGAATCTTCTGGGCGTGCACTGCTGCACTCACGCTGATTCGGCTGGTTCTGGCTGCTGTTGAACTCCCGCCTTTCGTATCGACGATCAATGCGGTGATCTTCATCGCCGTGCCGTTTTTGGCGCTGTTTGCGGCTGCAAATGGCGAACCCAAAGTCAAGCAGGCCTGGCTCTTGTTGGGAGCCGGTGTTCTGGCGCATGTCGCGCTCGGCCTCACCTCACGATTTTTGGGCGGAGTCGGCTGGCTGGCTGTCGTGGCTGACGCCTTGGCGCAGGCTGGACTCCTCACCTGGTGTACCGGATTGGGAGCCTTGGTCGGCTATGTGATCAAAGACAAGAACCTGATCATTCCGGTCGCCATCTTTCTTGTCGGGTTCGACTGCTGGCTCGTGTTTAATCCCGCCTCGCTCACATCGAAGGTTCTGAAGGTTCAGCCGCAGATTTTTCAGTCGGTGGCGATGCAGGTGCCGGATGTCCAAGCCGATGATCCTGAGGATGTCGATGAGAACCAGCCGCGCACCAGCGTTCTGGTGTATGTCGGTCCGGCTGATCTGATCTTCGGCATGACCTTCTTCTTTGTGCTGTTCAGATTCAATCTGAGGGCCAAGAAGACAGCTTTGTGGATGACGCCTGTCCTCATCGGCTACCTTCTGCTGGTCTTGATCGCCAGGATGCCTCTGCCGGCGCTCGTGCCAATTGGGCTGACAGTGCTGCTGGTCAATCGCCGACAGTTTGAGCTGAACAAAGAAGAGAAGCAGGCGGTGTGGGGCGTTACTGTGTTGGCCGCTGGGCTGGCCGGTTACGGCATCTACCGGGCGATCACTTATGTGCCGCCAGAACCGCCAACTGAGCCTTCGATTGAGCAGGCCGCCCCAGCGCTTCCAGAATCGGAAGAGACGCCTGCGCGAGCATCTTGAGGTCAATGCCGGTCTCTATGCCTTCGCGTTCGAGGAAGTAGACCAGGTCTTCTGTGGCCAGGTTTCCTCCCGCACCCGGGGCGTATGGGCAGCCGCCCAATCCGCCAGCGCTGGCATCAAAAATCGTATAGCCGAGCTCGAGCGCTTTGGCTGTGTTGGCGATCGCTGTGCCGCGCGTGTCGTGGAAATGCCACGCAATCTTGCCCTGGTCGAACCCCCGGACAGCCTGGTGAACAGCCGCGACATCCTTGGGCGATCCGACACCGATCGTGTCGCCGAGACTGACCTCATCAACCCCCATTTCAAACAGACTTTCGGTGACCGATTTCACCTGTTCGGGCGAGACGGGTCCCGCATACGGGCACTCAAAAACAGTGCTGAGGTAGCCGCGCACCCAGCCGTTAGGTTGAGACTCGTGGAATTGGTCGATGACCTCTTTGAAGACGGCGAGAGACTCGTCGATGGTCATCCGTATGTTCTTCTCGGTAAAGGCAGAACTGGCGGCTGTAAAGACTGCGATCCGGTCAACCCCGAGGGCGCGAGCCCGGTCGAGGCCGCGCGAGTTTGGCACCAGCGCGCTGAACTTTGCTCCGCTGAGCATCGGCCAGAGATCGTCCGCGTCGGCAAGCTGCGGAACTGCCTTGGGATGGACAAAACTGGTCGCCTCAATCTCCTTCAGCCCAACCTCTGCCAAGTCAGCGATAAACTGAGATTTGACCCTGGTGGGAATCGATGTTGGCTCGTTTTGGAGGCCGTCTCTCGGTCCGACCTCAACGATCCGGATCATTCTTCCTCCGCGTCGATGCGAACCAGCAGGTCGCCTTCGGACACTTGATCACCGACGGTGACTGGCAGTTCAGCTACTCTGCCGGCGAGGGGGGCAGCTATCTCCTGCTGCATCTTCATCGCCTCGAGCACGAGGATCGGATCTCCAGGCTGAACCTGGTCGCCCACTGAAGCTGAAATCTTGATCACCTGACCCGGCATGTGGGCCCGTTCTTCGTTGGCTGCCGTGCCCGCTGCGTCGCTTCCGTGCCGGATCGGGTCGATCTCGAAGATTCGGCCACGATAGGAGACATAGACGCGATCGCCCTTTCGAACGACTGCCGCGCTGTTTGTGCCATCAGCTGATTTGACCAGCAGTCGGCCATTCACCTGCTCGATCGTGGCGTTGGACTTGGTCAGCTCAGCTACGACTCCGTTGACGATGCGTCTCATTTCGACTCCTTGAATTCACGACAGGCAGAAACAAAGTTCTTGAACAGCCTCTGCGATACCGGGTCTTCCATGCTGCGTTCCGGGTGCCACTGCAGGCCTATGATCCAGCTTCCGTCCGTGGATTCAACAGCTTCGATTGTTTTATCGGGAGCCGTGGCGCAGATCGCATAGCCTGGTGCTGGTCTCAAGACCGCCTGGTGGTGATAGCATCGACCTTCAACCTGATCAGAACCGAGACACCGAGCCAAAAGCGAATTTGGGCTTACGCTGATCAGCGTTTTCGTCCCACTGCTGTGTGTCTCCTCGACGCCCAGCCGGTCGGGCATATGCTGTTCGAGCTTGCCGCCGTTGGCGACGGTCAAAAACTGACTGCCGTAACAGATTCCTAGGATCGGCATCTGCTGGTCAACCAGGTCGAGCAGGGCACGCTCCATCGGAAACCGCTCCGGGTGCTCGATGTTCGCCTTCGGGTGGGTCGGCTCGCCCAGGTGGCAGCCGTCGAAGTCGTTGCCGCCAGGGATCAGCCAGCCGTCGAGCAGCGGCGCGACCGAAGCTGGGTCACTCGATGTTGGGATGACCACAGGAGACGCTCCTGCCACGACAAGGGCCTGGACATAGAGATCGGCGACAGCGTATTCGTGTGAATACGACTTGCCCTTAACCGCCTTAGGAGGAACGGTGATGCCGATCACCGGACGGTTCATTGCTGAATCAGATCCCGGATGTTTTCGACGTTTGCCTTGACCGTGTTCTGGAACTCAGCTGCTCCCACACCGTTGATGAGCCGGTGGTCGAAAGTGATCCCCAGGTTCGCCTGGCGCTGCATCTTCAATTCAGATGCGTCCTGGTCGAGCCCCATAAAGGTCTCGCCAAGGAAAATTGTGGCGACCGACGGCGGGACGACTACAGCGACCGCATCGCGGATGCCGAACGCCTGCATATTGGTCAGACTGAGCGTGACCGACTCGTCTGCCTGATCGTTGCCTTCGCGGGCCTGATTGATCTGCTCGCGCATCTGTTGGGCGAATTCGTTCCAAGAGAGAGTGTCTGCATTTTCGACTTTCGCGATCACCAGCCGGTCTTCGGGAAGGCTGACTGCGATGCCGAGCTGGATGTGGTTGTAGGTCCTGACAGTGCTGTCGCCGACCAGGGTCGAGCGGAAAGCAGGGAAGCCCGCACAAGCCTTGGCAGCCGCAAACGAGAACATCGTGAAGATCGAGGGCTGGAAATCGCTGCCCGATTCGCGAATCTCCTCACGGAGAGAGTGGATCGGCTCCCAGTTCATCGCGACCGTCATCGTGCCAGGCACAACGAGCTGGCTTCCGCGGACCATCCGAGAGGCGAGAATCCTCTGCTGCGCTCCAAATTCTGTTTCGGTGTACTTGTCGCTGGTTGTCGCCGCTGGAGCTGAACCGGCCAGGAATCGGTCGATATCTTCCGGCATCAGCTTGGAGCCCTCTGCGGGGATCGATCCGAGCTGGTCTGGGGCGATGCCCTTCTTCTTTGCGTACGCCTTGGTTCTTGGCGGGATTCCTCGTGCTGATCCAGCCGCTGCCGGAGCATCTGATTTGACCTCAGCTTTCGGAGCCTCCGAGGGGGTTGCTGCTGTGGCTGCCGGTGCATCCGAGCTGGTCATCCGGCCGATTTCTGCGCCGATCGCCAGAACGTCATCCTCTTTGGCGGTCCACTCGAGCAAAGTGCCTTCGTACGGGGACTCGACATCCATGACCGCCTTGTCGGTCTCCATCTGATAGATGTGCTCGTCTCGCTTGACAGCATCGCCTGGCTGTTTGAGGAAAGCCACGACTCGCGCCTCCTGCAGGCCTTCGCCGATCGACGGGATGGTGAGCGAAACTGTGCCTGCCACAGCTGCTGGCGCGGGGGCTCGCTCTGCTGCCGCTGTTGAGCTCGTCTCCATCACGCCGATGTCAGCGCCGATCGCGAGGACATCGTCTTCTTTGGCGAGCCACTCAACCAGCGTTCCTTCGAATGGGGATTCGACATCCATGACCGCCTTGTCCGTCTCCATCTGATAGATCGGTTCGTCTCGTTTGACCGAGTCACCGGGCTTCTTCAGAAAAGCAACAACGCGGGCCTCCTGCAGGCCTTCACCAATCTGGGGAATCTTAAGGGGTTCTTGCGGCATCTTTGGCACCAGAAAACGAGCGCTCGTCTCAGGCTCAATTCTGGCACAGGTGGCTCAGGTGTGCCCGAGCCTGGTCTGAGCTGCGGCCAAAGGCGGCACAATTGTGTCTTGACCAAACTCTCGCTGGAGCTTGAGCTCCTTCTCTGCCTCGCCAATCAACTGGACCTTTACATCTTCAGGGAGATCGTCGAAATCCAACACGCCCAAATGACTGAGTCCTTGGGTGCCAGTGACGATTTCACGTCTTGAATCAGGACCGATCACGCTGAGTACCAATTCCCTTTCAACAAGAGTGTCAAGCGAAAGGTCCCGCAACACCTCATCTAGGTCTCGACCTTGCGAATGGGCGTTTGCGGCAATTGCACTTGCCACCTCGAGATTCGGTCGAATGAAATGGGAGATCCACTCCAAACCCTGTTCCTGCGGTCGGTCGATTCTGAAGTAGTGTCGAG
>JALGXY010000438.1 GCA_029824495.1 Fimbriimonadia bacterium | reverse complement strand
GCTGGAGTCAGCCAGGCACGGGTCGATCAATCTCCACGGTTCAATCCTTCCGAAGTGGCGAGGAGCAGCCCCGATTCAGCGGGCAATTGAAGCAGGCGACAAGGAGACCGGCATCACCCTGATGCAGATGGATGAGGGGCTCGATACGGGCGATATCATCGCCATTGAAACGGTTCAAATCGGCCCTGATGAGACAGCAGGGGAGCTCTTTGATCGGCTGGCTGAACTCGCTGGGAATATGGCGTTTGAGTGGATGCCGCGCATTGCAGACGGCAGCGCAGCAAAGACCGCGCAGGATGATGATCAGGCTGTCTACGCCAAGAAGATCAAGCCTTCCGATACACATCTGGATTTTGAGATGGATGCGGAAGATGCCTACCGGCGGCACAGAGCGGTGACGCCTTTTCCCGGCTCATCCCTGCAGACATCTTTAGGAAGGATTAAAATCAAGCGGGCCCGAATGGCAGAGAGCTGCCAGGCGGCTCCGGGAATCGTCGACCAGGTCAAACCAGATCTGGTGGTCGGTTTTCGATCAGGTGGTTTAATGCTGAGCGAAGTTCAGCCGGAAGGGCGCAAGCCGGTGAGCGGTGCAGACTTTGCGAATGGGGCACGATTGAAGCCCGGTGACTGTTTGAAATCAGAGGAACGATGAAAGACCTTTACAAGATTCTGGGTGTCGATCGATCTGCAACTGCAGAGGAGATCGAAGCGGCTATCAGCAAGCGGCAGGCTGAGGTCGAATCAGACGACGGCGAATCAGGTGGTGACGATTCGTTCCAAGAAGCTGCAGAGATTTTGGGAGACCCTGATAAGCGAGCAGCCTACGATGCCGAAACCGCCGGCCCCTCGAAGTCGAGCGACGTTAAAGCGTTCATGAAGTCGGAAGAGCTGACCGGAACCAAGAAGAGACTTCTCGGCCGAGGCATTGTTCTGGCGCTGGTGATTGTGGGCCTGTTCATGGGATACGACTGGTTCCGCAAGTGGGCGGTCGATCCGGCTGAGAACGAGCTTGTCGATACGGCGGGAATGATCACGGCTCTCGAAATGACCGACTCAGGCTATCAAGCGGTCATCTTTGACAAAGACGGCAAAAAGACCTCCGCGTCAGGCTATGAAAAGGGTGTTGAGGACAGAGGATTGAGCTGGAGCGCAAACGGCAGCCATGTCTACATTTCCAGCAACCGTGATGCCTTGGCCAACAACATCTATCGATGGCGTCCTGTCGCCAACAAAGTGGAGCGTCGTTCTGGAGGAAACCAGAGCCAGTCCGTACCGATCTTCTCCGACTTAGGCGATCCTGAACGAGACAAGCTTGGCCTGCTCGTCATGGGCGGCAAGGTGATGGAATACAACCCGCGCGGCCAGAATCTGATCGGCGTACTCCCTCCCAGCTCTGGCGAAGGAATGCAGGATGCCGAGGGCGGCCGGATCTCGATGATGGAGATCTACAAAGATATCGGCACCAGCTTTAAGAAGGCACGGTGGTCGAAGAACCGAGATCTGATCTACGCGATCATGAGGCGTGATGGAGGCGAGGTGTTTATCGTCGTCCCGATGCAGACCGGCCCGAATGGAGAGATGGCTCCTCCTGCGCCGATGTTCGCGGGCGAGACGGTCGACTTCGATATCTCACCAGATGGATCGACTGTGATCGTCTCACAGATCAACTACCAGTTCCCAGATCCAGATCAGATTCCGCCGGAGTTTCTTGTCGACGGCCAGCCGGTGATTCCGTATCTGCATGGACTGTTTGTCATGAACGACGAAGGCAGCCAGGCTGCGCTCTTCTTTTCGCGCACCCACGACGCAGCCGTTGCTGATCCGAAAATCTCGCCAAGCGGCGAAGAATTTGTTGTCTCTGTCGGAAAAATGACCGACGGTAATTTCAAGTCGTACGGACTTGCGATCGCTCCGATCTACCAGTACTCGCTGATGCAGCCGAATCCTGCTCCCGATGCGACAGGAAAGTGGCCATGGGGCGCCATGTTCGATCCGGCAGTTCACTGGTCGTTGCAGCTCCGCGAGGACATTCCGATCTGGTTCCAGATGGAGCCTCTGCCGACGATGCCGCTGAACGTCACTGAGCCTGCATACAGCCCGAGTTGGCACCCGGATGGCCAGAAGATCACCTTCTTGAAGGAGGATGCGGCTTCTGGACGACGGCATGTCTACGTGACAAATCGCGACGGCTCACTGCTGACAAAGATCTCAGACACAGATCTCGACTACAAGATGCCGATCTTCTCCCCGCAGTCGGAGAAGTAGGGCGCTTAAGCGAACACTTCAGAAAGGAGCTGCTCTGTCAGCTCCTTTTTGTCGAGTGTCAAGCACCGATGTCGCTGGCCGTACGGTCCAGTTCGCTCTGGCCGGGTCAGCATATAGACACCAAAAGCTGGCTTGTCCAGCGCGGCTGCGATGTGAGTGCTGCCGGTGTCTCCTGCCACGTGAGCTGTGCACTGATCGACCAGGGCGACCAGCTCTGGAATGTTGGTTTTGCCGATCATCGAATGTGCCCTTGAAAGCCCAGCTTCGACGAGCTCATCCCAGATCACCGTCTCGTTGGGTGCGCCAAGGAAGACCGCACAACCTCCCGCCTCAGTTACAGCGTTGGCTGTATAAACAAAATTTTCTGGCGCCCACCGCTTGGTCACCCAGCCGGCACCGCCATTGAACAGCACCATCGGCTTGTTCAGATCGACTCCTACGTCGACGAGCCTGCTGCGGACAGCCTCGACATCCTTTTCGGCAGGCTTGAGGTTGAACTCAGCTCGGTCGCCTTCTCCACCTACCGCTCGGGCAACATCGACGTTCTGGTCGATGATGTGCAGTGATGTTGGGTCAGGCAGAACCTTTTGAGAGAAGAGTCCAGCCCCTTCTCGCTGCCAGTGACAGCCGAGCCTTCGGTCTGCTGAAACGCATCGCGTGGCGATGGCCGACTTCAGCAGCCCCTGCATATCAAGGGAGATGTCGAAATGGCCCAGCTTCCTGCCTTCTTCTCGGGCTTCGGAGAGCTTTTTTGGAACGGTCCAGACCTGGTCGATGCTGCTGCAGAGCGGGGGGATGCCCGCAAATCGCCGATCGACACCCCAAACGATTTCGCAATCGGGCATGCCGCGCTTCAGGGCGCAGGCTGTCGGCAGTGTGCAGATCACATCACCCAGAGCGCTCATGCGGCTGATAAAGATTCTCATGCAGTCTCCTCCATCAGTTCAACGGCTGCCTGAACGATCTCTTCGGGGCTTACCAGACTCGGCTGCTCGCCCTTGTAGAGTACTCGTCGCTGCTCCGTCCACGGATAGAACTGCTCTTTTGGCATCTCGTCGCCGAAAACTGTGACAACCGGTACACCGTAGGCTGCTGCTGCGTGGATGGTGCCTGTGTCGGCAGCGATATGGAGCCGGCTCTCCGCGACGCAGGCAAAAGACTCGCGCAGAGTGAGCTCTCCAACGAGCGACTCAAATTCGGGGAGATCGGGGCTGTTGGGTCCACCGATCAGAACGACGCGATGCCCCAGATTTTGGAGCCCCTTGACGACTTCGGCCCACAATTCGATCGGATAGATTTTGTTCGGGTGGCCGCTGTCGGTCTGCAGGCTGATGAAATCGCCTTGATCTTTGAACTGCCCTCGCTCATCTTCAAGTGAAGGCATGATCGGCTTGACAGGCTCATCAATCTCCTCCCACGCCCGCACCAGAGCATAGGCACGATCGACATCGTGCACGGCTTTGCTGCACGAATCGGGAATCGTGTTGAGACGTGCCGCAAACGCGTCTGTTGCTCGAGACTGAAGCCTCAGCTTGGGCTTCGCCAGACGGAGGGTCAGAGCCGTTTTTGTGTGGCCTTGAAAGTCGAATCCGACATCAAAGCTGCGGCTTCTTAGATCTCGGTGGAACCTCGCCATTTCGCCGAAGCTGGTCTTCTGGCCCTTCTTTCGCGGATAGAGGATGATTTCGTCAACAAGTTCTGCTGTGTCGATGACCGGCTTGCCAGCGTCCTGCACCACCCATACGATTTCAGCGTCGGGGTGCTTTTTTCGAATAGCCGTAACCGCCCAAGCGGTCATGATGCAGTCGCCGATTGCTGAGAATCGAACGATCAGCACTTTGGGGCCGCTTATAGCAGACCCTCCCTGCGGGCCAGCCTCCAACGATCATGAATCCAGAGCCACTGCTCAGGATTTTCGAGTATCACCTGCTCCAGCCACTGGTTGATTGCCACCATGGTTCCAGCGCCCTTGATATCTTCGATCGGCTCCCACTCAAGGAGCGGATAGAACTTGAGTGTGCAGCGGCCTTCGCCGTGATAGAGGCAGACGGTGGGCAGGATCGCAGCGCCGAGCCTTTCAGCCATCACACCAGGACCGAGAACGGTTCCTGCTGGTTTGCCGAAGAAGGGCACAAAGGCGTCTTTGGCATTCTGATCGGGAAGGATTCCTATCGGTCGGTTCTCTTTCAGCCGCTCAACGATTGGCCTCGCGGCGTCTCCACGGGCAACAACTTCGGTTCCGGGCGCCCTTCGGATCTGGTTGACAATGTCATTGACGTCGTCCTGGTCCGCATCTCGTGCAACGACCGTCATCGGGTGGCCTTGAACCGCAAACCAGGCGGCGATGCGCTCCCAGTTGCCGAAGTGGCCGGTGATCATGAGCAGCCCTTTGCCCTGCGCTCTCGCCTCTTCAAGGTGCTCGATGCCTTCAACTTCAGTAATCGCTTCGATGTCCTCTTTTGTCCGGTCTGCACCGGCGAAGAAATCGAGACCGACCATTCCAAAGTGGTCGTAGACCTTTTCGATGATCTCCTGTTTCTCCTGTTCACCCATATCGGGGAAAGCGAAGGAGAGGTTTGCGGCGGCTGTCCTGGCTCGTTTCTTGTCGGCTTTCCGAAGCAGGCGCCCAAGTTTTCTGCCAAGCCGGTCGATCTTAGCGGGGCTCTTCTTTCGAAGAGTACGGATCAGCATCCTACAGACAGCAGACGACAACGAACCTAAGATTCGTCGTTTGAGCTGTCTGCCGGCAGTGACCGGTTCAGGATCCTGTCGAATCGGCTTGCCGGAGCTATCGACACATCGTGTGACGCGGAGAGAATCGTCCAACCTGCCAAGTCCTTGCGATGCCTGAGTTTGACCCAGTCTTTTCCGGTGACAACCACCGGAATCTCAGGCTCGAATGAGCTGAAAAGGTTACCCTCATTGAGCGGATCGTGGTCAGGGAGCGTCTTGAGACCCCTGATTGCCACACCCGCGGTTTCGAGGGATTTGACAAACCGCGAGGGTCGTCCGATCGCGCAGATCACCTGAGCCTCTTCTGGAGTTGGCACCTCGACGCCGTCAGGGTCGATGAAGCGCGTGGGCTGAGTCTCGATAGTGAACTCACCAGGGAAGATGACATCTGCACGGCTTCTGCCTGCCTTTCGTGGCTCCCGATAGGGCCCTGCTGGCAGCATCAGGTTGTTGGTGACCTCATCTGGGTCGAGCACTATGGTCAGGTCCTTTTCGAGCTCGAGGTGCTGGAAGCCGTCATCCATGAGCATCACATGGTCGGGCCATCGCTCCTGGATGATCTCGGCAAGTCGGACGCGGTCCTTGCCGATCACGATCGGCACTTGGGGGCGCAGAGACCGGATCAACGCCGGCTCATCACCCCACTCGCGTGGATCAAGTTCTCCGTCTGGCGCAGCCGCCGGATTCTTGTAATGGGGGGATCGATAGCCGGAGGCGGCCAGAACGGTCTTATAGCCCTTGCTCTCCAAAACATCGATCAGGTGGACTGTGACCGGTGTCTTTCCGGCCCCTCCTGCAAGCAGACTGCCGATGCAGATGATTGGCGTGTGCGGCTTCTTGGGTCTGCGAAGCCCAAGCCGGAAGGGAAGCCAATAGGCCTGCCAGGCTGTCCAGTAGAGCAGTGACAAGGGGCTCGCCAGGAGCGCGGCAGCGCCGATTCGATCCTCCTGGGCCGGACTCATCCCCTCGATTTTGGCAGAATCCCGATCAGATCTCAAGGCTGGGGCGTACAATCGGCGAGTTCGTGCCCACAGCTGCCTTCACGACACTTGGCTGCAAGGTCAACCAATACGAGACCCAGAAGATCCTCGATTCCTTTGAATCGGCAGGGTTTTCTACTGTCGCGTTTGACCAGCCTGCCGATGTCTATGTGATCAACACCTGCAGCGTCACGAGTGAGGCAGAGCGGAAGAGCCGGTACACCGTGCGCCGTGCGATTCGGACCAATCCTGAAGCGAAGATTGTCGTGACGGGCTGTGCCGTCCAGATGTCGATCAACCGGGAAGAGGATTTCCCCGACGTTCATGTTGCGGTTTCCAACCCAGACAAGCTGGAGACCCTCGATCACTTTTTGCGAGCCTATCCTGAGCTCAAGCCGTCAGGTGAGCCGACCACAAACGCTGACCTGCAGGGGCGAACACGAGCAACCCTGAAGGTGCAGGATGGCTGCGATGTGATGTGCAGCTACTGCTCGATTCCCTACACGAGGCCCGGCATGAGATCCCGGCCTTGGCAGGAGGTTTTGGAAGAGGCGCAGTCTCTGGCCGAACGAGGCTACAAAGAGGCGATTCTGACGGGCGTTTTGATCGGCGCCTACGGCCCGGAATCGGGCAGCGGCGGCATCGGATTTGAAAAGCTCGTTCAGAAGCTGGATGAGGAATCAGGGCTCGAGCGGCTACGAATCAGCAGCATTGAGATGCACCAGGTGACCGAACCGATCATCGACCTGGCCAAGACCAGGATGATTACCTGCGGCTTTGTGATCGTGTCTACGAGTCGATCCCGGACGTGATGATTACGACCGATATCCTGGTCGGATTCCCAACTGAGGATGAAGAGCGATTTCAGTCGAGCGTCAAGGTGTGCGAGCACGTGCAGTATCTGAAGGCGCACGTCTTTCGATTCAGCCCACGGTTCGGCACTCCGGCCGACCAGTGGGGCGATCCCGTCGACCCCCAGACAAAGGCTGCTCGCTCAAAGAGGCTGGTCGAGGTGACCACCGCCTCTGCGCAGAACCAGATGAAGCGATTTCTGGGCCGCACAATGCGGGTTCTTGTTGAGAGGCGGTCCAAAAAGGATGGACTGCTCCAGGGCACAACAGACAACTGGCTGTCGGTCAAGTTTGCCGGCCCGCCAGAGTTTGCCCGGACCATGCAGTGGGTCCGGCTGGATGAACTCCAGGGCGGTACGCTGATCGGCGAGCTTGCCTCTGAGCCAGCTCGCCCTCAGCTGCAAGTCGTTTGAACCTAGCCCAGGTTCGGCCACAGGTAGACTCGCCGCGTGAGCGGCGAACTGCAGGCACTGATCGGCCTGTCGACCTCTGAGCTGGAAGAGCTGATGGTCGGCATGGGTCAACCTGCGTTTCGCGGGCGTCAAATTGCTGAGTGGATCTACAAAAAAGCGGTCGAAGAGATCGACCAGATGGCGAACCTCCCAGCCAAGCTTCGTGCCGAACTGAAGAAAGCCTACGTGGTCAGTCCGATCGAGGTCGCAGGCCACAGCCATTCGAGTGATGACGTTGACAAACTGCTCGTTCACAAGGGCGACAATCAGGTCTACGAGTGCGTTCTGCTCCCCTACAAAGATCGGGTGAGCTGCTGCCTCTCCTCGCAGGTTGGCTGTCCGATGGGCTGCACTTTCTGCGCTACCGGCATGGGCGGCTTCGACAGAAACTTGAGTGCAGGGGAGATCATTGCTCAGTATCTGATGCTGCAGAGGCTGAGCGAGCGCAGGGTGAGCCACGTGGTCTTTATGGGCATGGGCGAGCCGCTTCTCAACTACGACAACGTGTTAAAGGCGTTGAGACTTCTGCATGACGAGATCGGCCTGAGCTGGCGAAATCTCACCGTTTCGACTGTCGGCCTTCTGCCAGCGATCAACAAATTTGCAGCCGAGAAACTGCCGATTACGCTCGCCTTGTCTCTGCATTCACCGATCGACGAAATTCGAAGCCGGCTGATGCCGGTGAACAACAAGTGGCCGGTGAAAGAGGTGATGTCTGGCATGCGGCGGTGGCACAAAGCGACCGGTCGGCGGGTCACCATCGAGTATCTGCTGATCAATGAGCTGAACGATACGCCCGAACAGGCTCGGCTTCTCGCTGGACTGCTGAAAGGTGTCCCGGCCCACGTGAACCTGATCCCCTTCAACTTTGTTGATACTGGATATGGATACAAGCGGCCTGCAGTCGAACGCACCCGGGCCTTCCGAACCGTGCTCGAATCCCGGGGCGTCAATGTGACAGAACGAGTGGAACGTGGACACGATATCGCAGCAGCCTGCGGTCAGCTCGCTGGTCAGCACAAAGGCCGTTTTGCCAAAAGGGAGGGCTTATCCGCCGTACCATCAGCTTCTTAGCGATCCTGCTCTTGGTGGGGGGGTGTATTCAGACACCTTCGCTTACGGCAGAAGAGAATGATGACAACTCGAAGGTCAAAGAGGTTGTGCCGGAGATTCGGCCCGAAGATCTTGATGCGGCCGACCATGTCATCAGTTCAAAAAGCTTCTCGGTAGAGCACAGCAGCCAGGATGGTCAGAGCCTCTGGAGTCTAGGTGCTGAGTCCTCCAGCCTGGTAATGATGGATGACAACTCGGTTCGCGTCTTTTTAGACGGGGTCGAAGGTGAGGTTTTTGAAGAAGGAACATCTGGAAGCAGGTTTACTGCGGCGACCGGTCAAGTCAACCAGGAGACAAACGCTCTGGAGTTGACTGGCGGCGTCGAGATGTACTCAGATTTCCATAAAGTCAGGCTGCTGGCAAACAGCATTGAGTATGTCGAAGAGGAAGGACTGATCAAAGCTTTTGGGCAGGTTAAGATCGAGGGTGAGTCGTTTGGATTCGGCCCCTCGTCGGTGCTCTATGCCACTCCAGGACTGACGTGGTTCGGCACCAAGATCAAGGACGAAGGATGAAGAGGACTC
>JALGXY010000437.1 GCA_029824495.1 Fimbriimonadia bacterium | reverse complement strand
TAGCGATGCCTGCCACACAATGATTCCCGCCGTGAACATCACTAAGATCATCTGGAACGCGCTACTCAGATGCTGAGCTTTGCTGTGACCGTGGGGGTGCTCTCTGTCTGGCGGCTCAGCCGAGACCTTGACAGCCCATAGGGCCATTAGCGACATAAAGACATCTAGTAGCGACTGCAAGCCCTCGGCGAGAACTGAGATTGAACCGCTAATCGCGGCGGCAACCAATTTGACCAGCACCACTGTGACCGTTGACGCGAACGCCAATAGTGCGGCCCTTCTAGTAATCGTGTGCCGGACCTGTTCCTCCATCGCTACATCCATTCTAACACCGCTACAAGAGGTGTCTACGAGTGTGCGATTCTTCCTGAGCTCATCGTCCAAGACTTAGCTGTGATTGAACATGGCGAAATGAATTTTCAATCTAGGTTAAAAGCCTTGACCGGAGAGACCTGCGCTGGTAGATAGGTGCTTGTTGACGCTATCGGATTGGCTTTGGGAGATCAGGCTGAATCGGGTGTATTCGTTAGTTTAGGACAATGGTGCGCGGGAAAAGACTCGAACTTTCACATCCGGTTAGGATACTACCACCTCAAGGTAGCGCGTCTACCAATTCCGCCACCCGCGCACGTGGGAAGCCGGATGATAGTACCCCAGCCGGATCCGGCCTCAGGGACTACTGTTGGCGGCCTTCGATTGCTGCCAGGAGAACTGCTGCCGCGATGCCCATTCGACGATCCAGATTTCCGTCCGGATCATCCGAAAAATCGATCGTCATCTTGTACACAAACGGATTGAACTGCTGCCGCAGATCGCACACCCGTTTGCCGTCATGCATGATCATGTCAAAGTTCTGAGGGACCCACTTAACGAGGAATCGGCGAATCAGAGCCATAAGCTGGCTGTCCTCAATGATCGTGCCGATCTGAACATCGTTCTGGTCGAGAACCTCCCACTCATCCCGGACCATCGAGGACCAGCCTTTGCGGCGGAAGGCGCCGACTTTGCCGGCCTGAGGGTCGACAACATCGTAGGCTGCCGAGAAGTCGAGAACCTGTCGAGCCTGGATCATCAGGCTCTCCTGCGTCTTGTTCTCATCCGAATAGACCCGGATATCCTCCTTCAGTTTAAAGCCCTTCTGGTTGACGAAAGCCGCTAGGCCGCCGTGATCATCATAGATCCGGAAATTGGCCCCGACCAGTTTCGCAAACTGGCGGTGCAGTTCGTAGCGTACGCACTGCTGTGTAAGATTCATCCCATGTTAGGGACGGCGGCACCCTATGGGAAGATGCCGCGCTTGATTGTGGCCATCGCCACTCGCTCAACGCCGTTGATCATCGCAGCGGTTCGCATATCGGTCTTGTGATGCATCATCGTGTGGTGCACGTGGGCATAAGCTCGGCGCATGATCTTTGCCAGACGTTCGTTGACCTCATCCTCTTCCCAGAAGAAGTTTTGAAGATCCTGAACCCACTCGAAGTAGCTGGCAACGACACCGCCCGCATTCGCGAGAATATCGGGGACGACCAGAACACCCTTGTCGCTTAAGATCTGATCAGCTTCGGGAGTCGTCGGGCCATTTGCACCTTCAACAATCAGCTTCGCTTTGATGTTGTCCGCGTTGTCCTTGTGGATCTGCGCAGAGATCGCTGCAGGAATCAGGATGTCGCAGTCAAGCTCGAGCAGCTCTTCATTAGTGACCGTTTCAGCATCTTCGAACCTGTGAATTCCGCCGTCGAAATTGGTGTACTTTTCACAGATCTGTCGGATGGGAAGACCTTTCGGGTTGTAGAGTCCGCCCTTGTGGTCGCTGATGCCGACAACGGTGGCGCCCTCATCTCTAGCCAGTCTCGCTGCGACAGAGCCAACGTTTCCAAAGCCCTGGACAACAACTCGCTGCTCATCGAATTCGAGACCTAGGTGATCACAGGCTTCCATGGCCGAAACAACCACGCCACGGCCGGTGGCTTCAATGCGGCCTTCCGAGCCGCCTAGGCTGATCGGCTTGCCTGTTACGATGCCGGGAACCGTATAGCCGGCCTGCATCGAGTAGGTGTCCATGATCCAGCCCATCACCTGCTGGTTCGTTCCAATATCGGGAGCTGGAATATCTCCCCGCTCGCCGATCAGAATGCTGATCTCGGAGGCGAAACGGCGGGTCAGCTTTTCCAGCTCACGCCTGGATAGCCGCTTGGTGTTGACAGAAACTCCACCTTTGGCACCGCCATAAGGAATGTCGACAACGGCACATTTCCAGGTCATCCACATTGCCAGAGCTGTCGTCTCATCGAGATCGACATCTGGGTGGAATCTAAGGCCGCCTTTGCTGGGGCCACGACTGACATTGTGCTGAACACGGTAGCCGTTGAAACACTCAACTTCACCATTGTCCATAACGACCGGAAAGCTCACGGCGAGCTGGGTCTTCGGCTGCGAGAGAACCTTTAGCAGGCCCTCGTCAAGATCAATATACTGCGCGGCCGTGCGCAGCTGGCTTCTCGCCATCTCAAGAACGTCGTATGAACTCATGGACCTCAGGCTTCCTTAGGCTGAAAAAGCGTCCGAGCCAGAGGATACACCGCAAACGCCAGCAGAACACTCATTAGGGCAGAAAGACCAGCTGCGATCAGGTAAGCCCCGATCGACCCTGCTGGCAGGATAAAGACACGAATCAAGCTGGTCATGAACAGAGCCGCACCGATCATTCCTGCCGTGGGAAGAGCGGCAAGCTCCTCTGGCTGTCTGGCCACCTTGGAGACCATAAAGCCGATGACGACGGCGGAGATGATATGAACTGCGAGCCCACCGCCAGCCAATCCGCCCGAGATGACGCCTGCAAAGAACCCGACAAGCGCACCAGCTGCCGGCCGAGAATAGGCGGCAATCAGATAGGCGAACGTGAGAGTAAACGCAAAGAGCCCTCCTTTGATTGAGAGGTACGGCGCAGCACCAAAATCGAGAACTGCACCAAGCCAGAGCACGATCACTCCCCAGACCACTGGTTTCCAGTTCATTTGAGAATGATCACCTCTTGTGAAAATGAAGGGCTGAGTTTGGGAAAAACCTTGATCAGCCGCGACCCGATTTCGGGGGCAGGAGTCACTTCGATCACTTCGCCTATCATCAGACCTCCCGGAATCACCTCAGAAAGTCCGGATGTAACGATCTTGTCGCCAACTTCAATCGGGGCATTACGAACCACCTCAAACTCGAGCGTGTTGGGAGTGTTTCCAGTGATGATTCCGTCAACCGGGCCATCTTCACGCAGGGCGCGTGCACCCAGTTTCACCTCTGGCGAGGTGATGAGCACCGCCTGAGAGCGGTTCTCGTCGACAGCCTCTACAATGGCGACAAGCCCCTCTGGGCCAATGACAGGCAGGCGCGGTTTGACACCCTGTGCCGATCCTGAGCTGAGAGTGATTCTGCCGCGATAGGGATCAATCCCGACGATTCGAGCCACAACTGACGATCTCCCGGCAGCCGTTGGCAGATCAAGAAGCTCTTTGAGTTCGCGAAGCTCCGTGCGCTCCATGTCAGCCTGGATCAGTTCATTTTCGAGGCTCGAGACCTTGCCTCTCAGCTCTTCAGCTTCACGCTTGAGTTCTGGCGCCTGCTTGATCCCCTGCCCAAAGTCGGCGATATTCTGGAAAACGCCCGCCACACCTGTGGCGCTGGGGACAACAAGAGCTTGAACGGCTCTAGAGACAGGGTCGATCCGGCCAGAACGGTGAGCGGCGTTCTGAAAGAACCCCAAAAAGAGGGCAAAAACAAAGAGGATCACCAAGACGATCCAGTCTCGGCTCTTCTGGTCGTCTAGCCTCTCGATGTCTTCTCCAGCATCCGGCGAATGTTGGGATTCTCGTGCATCGCATCGAGCACCCGCGCGGTGCCCATAACAACGCAGCTCAGCGGATCGTCTGCGATGTGGACGGGCATTCCAGTCTGATCGGCAATCAGGCGATCGAGACCTCTCAAGAGTGCGCCGCCGCCTGCCAAAACGATTCCATTGCCCATGGCGTCAGCGGCCAGCTCGGGCGGGGTCGCTTCAAGGGTGAGCTTGACAGCTTCAACAATGATGGTCAGCGGCTCTTCGATAGCGGCTCGGACCTCTTCGCTTGTGATGGTGGCGCTGCGGGGCAGACCAGTCATCAGGTCTCGCCCTTTCACTTCGAGGGTCAGCTCCTGTTCCAGCCGGTAGGCGCTGCCGATCTCCAGCTTCGCCCTCTCGGCGGTTCGCTCGCCAACGTAGAGGTTGTAGGCCCGGCGAATGTACGCGGTGATCGCTTCGTCAATCTCGTCACCAGCCACCCGGACCGACCTTGAATGGACGATGCCGGCCAGCGAGATCACAGCGACCTCAGTTGTGCCGCCGCCGATATCGATGATCATGCTGCCGGTCGGCTCTTCGATCGGAAGGCCTGCACCGATCGCCGCTGCCATCGGCTCTTCGATAACGTATGCCTTCGAGGCACCTGCTTTGCGGCAGGCATCGAGGACCGCGTCCCGCTCAACTTCGGTGATGCCGCTGGGGATGCCGACCACGACAGTGGTCTGCAGCGTAAAGCCACGTCGTGCCTTCTGGACGAAGTGCTTGATCATCGCCAGGGTCTGATCGTAATCAGCGATGACCCCGTCTCGCAGCGGCCTGACAGCGACGATGTTCGCGGGCGTTCGGCCGAGCATGTGCTTGGCGGCTTCGCCGACACCAAAAATCTCTCCAGTGTCCTTATTCGTGGCGATGACGCTCGGCTCTTGAATGATGATGCCCTGACCGCCGACACAGACCAGCGTATTGGCTGTTCCAAGATCGATGCCGATGTCGCGGGAGAGGTGTGACCTCACCCACCGATGAAAAGGGGACATGCTGCTCGACGACATTCGGGGAATCCAAGAATGACTATGGCAGATCGCATCGATCTGTTCAAGTCTTACGACAAAAAACAGGAGTCAAGTGCAGAAAGTGCCTGCACTTGACTCCTGTAATGGGACTGTTCGAAAATCAGTTGGACATTGTGCCGCCCATCATGGGCTGGTCTTCGCCGGCACCGCCGCCGCCACCACCGAAGGGGTTGCCGCCTGCGCCCGGAGGTGGTCCACCGACGCCTGCTGGGGGTCCGCCAAATCCACCGGCACCGCCGCCGAATCCGCCTGCACCACTGCCGCCGCCAGGAAGGCTGTCGCCTTTCACTACAGCACCAGGTGTTAGCATGGGTTCAGAAGTGTCAACTGCCTGGGGGGCAGCTGGGGGGGTTGGCTCCGGCTGTGTGAAAAACGCCGCGGCCACTGCGCCGATGCAGACAACTGCGCCGACAATCAGCATTATCTGGTCATTCTGACTGAGCTTCAAGACAAGACTCCTCGATTCGCTATTCTAGCATTTATTGGAACGCAATCCGCAGATCATTAGTGCCGAAAATGTCGAACTCCGGTCAGGATCATCGCAATTCCGAGCTTATCGGCGGCTGCGATCACCTCATTGTCCTTCTTGCTGCCGCCCGGCTGAATCACTGCTTTGATGCCCGCCGCGGCCGCTGTTTCGATCGAATCTGGGAAGGGGAAGAACGCATCGCTGGCAAGCACTGCACCCTCTGCCTGATCGCCCGCCTGCTCAAGAGCAAGTCGAACTGATTGGACACGGTTCATCTGGCCAGCGCCCACACCGAGCAGCCTAGACTTGTCGGTGATCAGGATACCGTTCGACTTGATGTGTGGGATCATCTTCCAGGCGAGTTTCATCGCCTCAAGCTGGTCTTCTGTCGGCTTCAGCTCCCCTGCCGGCACCCATTTGCCCGCCGGGTCCTCGTCTGTGTGCTGAACCAGAGCACCGCCCCGGACCGATCGCACAGAGAGATCGGCACGATTTGGGGAGACAGCCGCGTTCAGCAGCCGAACGTTCTGCCCCCAGCCCTTTCGTGTTTTAAAGATCTCGAGCGCCTCATCAGTCCAGCCTGCTCCGATGACCACTTCGAGGAAGTTTCCTTTCTCGGTCATCATCTCGGCTGCAGCTTTGTCGATCGTTCCGTGCAAAGCAGCAATGCCGCCAAATGCCGAAATCGGGTCGGCAGCTCGCGCCAGCCTGTAGCTTTCAGCGAGGTCTCCCGCCGCTGATGCGCCACAAGGATTGCCGTGCTTGATGACAGCACAAGAGCCTTCCGGAAGATCGCAGGCCAGCTCCCAGGCTGCGTCGGCGTCGAGCAGGTTGTTGTAGCTGAGCGCCTTGCCCCAGAGCTGTTCAGACCGGGCAGCACCATCGCGCACCATCGGGTCGTGGTAGACGGCCGCCTCCTGGTGAGGATTCTCGCCGTATCGCAGCTCTTGGCTTCGTCGGTAGCCGACGGTCAGAGTGTCCGAGAACGCCGATTCGCCGGCAGCATCGGTCATCCATCGAGAGATCATCGAGTCATAGAAGGCCGTGTGCCGGTACGCCTTGGCTGAAAGCGAAAGTCGGAGGTCGCTGAGCTGCCCGGCCGCCGCGGCTTCGGCAACTCGATCGTAATCCGCAGGGTCGGTGACAACCGCTGTGTTCTTCCAGTTCTTCGCCGCTGCGCGGATCATCGCAGGTCCGCCGATATCGATCGATTCGATCGCTTCATCGATCGCAGGGCTGCCCTGAATGGTCTTCTCGAAAGCGTAGAGATTCACGCAGACGATGTCGATGCCGACGATTCCGGCCTCCTCCATCTGCTTCACATGGTCTGGATTGGTGCGATCACCAAGCAGACCGCCGTGAACCATCGGATGGAGAGTCTTGACGCGTCCATCGAGCATTTCGGGGAATCCCGTGATCTCTGCGACATCAAGTACGGTCAAGCCTTCCTG
>JALGXY010000436.1 GCA_029824495.1 Fimbriimonadia bacterium | reverse complement strand
TCGAGATCACCGATCTTAACCGAATCTATCTCGAAGAGGGCCATGCAGAAGTCGCCCGATTTGGTCGAGGCTTTGCCTGGCTCGATACAGGCACGCCAGAGGCGATGCTCCAGGCTGCGAACTTTGTCCAGGCCGTTGAGGAGCGGCAGGGTCTGCTCATCAGCAGCCCGGAAGAGATCGCCTTCCGCATGGGCTGGATCAACGCCGCCCATCTTAAAAACCTTGCCGAGCCGATGGCGAAGAACTCGTACGGGCAGCGACTGCTGGCCGTCGCCGAGGGACGCAGCCGATGAAGCTGATCGACACGCCGCTGCCAGATGCGAAGGTGATCGAGCCTCAGGTCTTTGGTGATGAACGCGGCTGGTTCTTCGAAGCCTGGAGCGAAGCAAAGCTCAAGGATCTCGGGCTCGACCTCACGTTCTGCCAGGACAACCGATCGATGTCGGTTGAAGGGGTTTTGCGAGGCCTCCATTATCAGTGGCCCAATCCTCAAGGCAAGCTGGTGAGCTGCACACAGGGCGCGATCTGGGATGTCGCCGTCGATCTTCGAGAAGACTCGCCCACATTTAGGCAGTGGTACGGGCTGGAGTTGAATGACGAAAACAAGCTCTCCTACTGGATCCCTGAAGGTTTTGCCCACGGCTTTGTCGTTCTGCGCGGGCCGGCCGTTGTCAGCTACAAAGTGACGACCCCGTTCAGCCAGGCAGACGACACAGGCATTCAGTGGAACGACCCGGATGTTGGTGTGGAATGGCCTCTGCCTGCTCAGCCGATCCTCTCAGCGAAGGACAAGAACCTGCCCTTCCGGAAAGATCAGGATCGGATTCCGAACCTCTAGAGCGCAGCGATTTCGGTCGGCATCGGCGCAGAAACGCTCGCCTTGTGCTCTTCCAGCTTATGCCCTTTCAGCGGATGGCTCGGCACCAGGAAACCGACTAGAGCAAACCAGCCGAGCAGGGTGAGAGCGACGAATGCGCCCAACGAAAACTTGGCCATACCCATCTGTGATTTCTCGCTGATGGTGATTCCCCATCGAATGCAGAAGTTCCAGATTCCGTAGGCAAGGTGCCAGGTGCAGGCCATGATGCCGAGGCAGTAAAAGACGAGGCCGAGATACGGAACGCCGACTATCGGTGCGGTCAGGATTCTGTCCCAATTCTCGTATGTGATCGTCTGTTCGACACCTAGGAATTGAGCCGCGACAGACGTGGTTCCCATGTGGATCAACAGGAAGAACATCGCGATGACGCCGGTCAGGCGCTGCATCGTGTAGTACATGTTCTCACGATACTTATAGGCTTTCTGAGTGTAGTTCTGCTGACCACGAGCGGCGATGAACAGCCCATAGATCATGTGGAAGAGCAGCGGCAGCCAGATCAGCCCATATTTCAGGCCATAGGAGAGGTGGCGCGGCATCCCTTCGAAGAACCCGATGATGCCATTAAAGGCGTCTGGACCAGCCCAGCTGAAGGAGTTGAGTGTCAGGTGCTGGACCATGTACACACCCATCGGAACGATGCCGGTTAGAGAGTGCAGTTTGTGCCAGAAAAAATTCTCACGTCCGAGTGAAGAAGCCATCGTCGCGTGGGTCATATCTTACCTTCGGCTGCAGAGGAGCAGGTGTCCCAGTGCGACCGAGGGGGTCTGTAGATGGGCGAGTATCCTTACAGAAGTCCAGAGGGACATCCTATGCCAGCCATTATCGACATCAACGCACGAGAGATTCTTGACAGCCGAGGCAACCCGACCATTGAGGTCGACGTTGTTCTTGAGGACGGTTCTGTCGGTCGAGCCGCTGTTCCGAGCGGCGCAAGCACAGGACAGTTTGAAGCGGCAGAGCTCCGAGACGGAGACAAAGACCGGTACATGGGCAAGGGCGTCCAGAACGCCATCGAGCACGTCAACGAAAAGATCGGTCCTGCACTTATGGGCTTTGATGCTGAAGAGCAGATCGCTCTCGATGACGAGATGCGAGACCTGGACGGCACAGCAAACAAAGGCACGCTTGGTGCGAATGCCATCCTTGGTGTTTCGCTTGCTGCGGCAAAAGCATCCGCTCAGGCCGCCGGGCTTCCTCTCTATTCTTATGTCGGCGGCGTGCATGCCAACACACTGCCCGTGCCGATGATGAACATTTTGAACGGCGGACAGCACGCCGACTCCAACGTCGACTTCCAGGAATTCATGATTCTGCCAGTCGACTTTGGATCATTCTCCGAAGCTCTGCGTGCAGGCACTGAGGTCTTCCACACGCTCAAGAAGGTCCTCAAATCGAAAGGCCTGAACACAGGCGTTGGTGATGAGGGCGGATTCGCTCCGAATCTTGAGAGTCAGGAGCTCGCTTTCGACTTCATCATCGAAGCGATCCAGCAGGCCGGCTACACACCGGGCGGAGACATGTGGCTCGGAATCGACGCAGCGGCCAGCGAGTTTTACAGCGACGGCAAGTATCGCTACAAAGCTGGTGCGGTTCGAGAACGAACAGGAGCTGAGCAGGTTGAGTACCTGGCCGGACTTTGCGACAAGTATCCGATCATCAGCATCGAAGACGGATGCGACGAAGAGGATTGGGACACCTGGAAAGGCGTCACTGAAGCTGTCGGTGACAAAGTTCAGCTTGTCGGCGATGACCTGTTTGTCACTAATGTCGAGCGCCTGTCTCGAGGCATCGCCGACGGCACGGCCAACTCGATCTTGATCAAGGTCAACCAGATCGGCACTCTCACTGAAACGCTCGACGCGATTCGAATGGCAGATCGAGCCAGCTACACCAGCGTCATGAGCCACCGATCCGGCGAAACTGAAGACACGACGATCAGCCACCTGGCTGTCGCAACCAACTGCGGCCAGATCAAGACCGGCGCTCCGAACCGAACCGACCGAACAGCCAAATACAACGAGCTGATCCGCATCGAGGAGATGCTCGGCACGATGGCACACTATGCCGGGCCTGAAGGCTTCGGCAAGCTGGCTGGCCGGCTGACAAGCTGATTTTGAGCAGTCAAACAAAAAGAAGACCCCTGGACAATCGTCCAGGGGTCTTCTTTTTCAACCGCAGCAGAAATCAGCCGATTGTGGCAGCTTCTGTCGCGATGTGCTGGCTGATCTGTTCCAGATGGAATATATCATTGGCCAGGATGAGTGAAACGTATTCGCCGATGGTGACGGAGACGCCAGACAAGACAAATGTCTTGGTCCAGTCATCGTCGTGCATCTCATTGGTCAGATAATCGACCGTCACTTGACGGCGCGATTCGTAGACCTCTGCTTCGTGGAACACGTTCTTGTCGGAGTAGTGGTGCTCTTCAGCACGCTCTACGGGATTGATCGACTCGACGGCTGAACCAGGCCGCATGTTGGCCATGCGGATTCGGTCCAGAATAATGACTTCATTGTCAGCGAGGCTGGCAATCGCTTCGCGGGGGCTGAATCGCGTACCCGGAAATCGATCGTCTAGGCGATCGGTTGGGAATACGCGAAGCATGCGCTCGACCACTTTGGGAGACTTCCCGAGGGCCGTCAGAACTTCATGCCTCATACGGTTCTAGCATACACAGTTTGATCTCGAATCTGTACGCATCAGAGGCAGTTTCTTTCCACGAATCCACAGTTTTTTCGGCCCAATGTGGACTGTTAAGCAATCTTGAACTTTATGTCAAGATGGAGTCATGCAGCCAAAGCTGGTTGAAGTCCCGGAAGCTCTTCCGGAGAAAATCTACTCAACAGAAAGGGTCGGCATTTCCCGGGCCACCCACGACGCGCATCTTGGCCTCTGGAAAGGCTACGCCAACAAGACAAATGAGATCCGCACAAAGCTGGCTGAACTCGATGTAGATCCTGCCAAAGCAAACCAGATCTTCAGCGACATCCGCGCGCTCAAAGTGAACTACGCATTTGCTTACGGCGGCTACATGAATCACCAGGTCTACTTCAATTCGATCGGTGGTGCTGGCGGAGAGCCGACGGGCGATATCGAGGCTCTGATCAAAGAGGCTTACGGCAGCTTCGGTCGATGGGCCGATGACTGGAAGGCCACCGGCATGGGGGCTCGAGGCTGGGCGTTCCTCGCCTATGATCACATCGAGCAGCGGGTGCACACCTACATCGGAGACTCCCAAGACACATTCCCTGCTTGGAATCACACACTGCTTCTCGGCATGGATGTCTATGAGCACGCCTATTTCCTCGATTTCCAGGCTGCGCGGATGAAGTACATCAACGCGTACATGGAAGTCATCGACTGGGATGCTGTCAGCGCCCGACTGCCACGCTGATCACACGACAAAGCCACAAAACACCGACCGCAGCTCTTTTTTGAAGAGCTGCGGTCCTTTTTTTAAACTAAAATGAAAAAAGTGGGCTCAGATCGACTCTCTAATAATGTGAGCGAGACACGATCGCTTGAAAAGCATATCTCCGCATGGAGTAAGCAGGGCGCGGAAGCTGCGGACGAGTTTGTCCGGAGAAACCGAGATCGTGTCTACGGGATCTGTATGTCAATCCTGGGCAGGAGAGAGGTTGCCGAGGATGCAGCGCAGGAAGCGCTGCTCAAAGCATGGAGGCCACCGCTGGGACCTGGAGGATGAAAGCAGGGAGGCATCCTGGATCGCTGTCATCGCCGCAAGACAGGCGTTGATTGAGCTGAAGAAGTGGCCAAAACTGGCCGGTCTTCACGAAGGAATGAACAGCAGATCTGACCTGGAATCGAGAGCAGTTGTCGGCGAGCTCTTTCAGCAGCTCAAGCCCGAACACCGGGTCGTGCTCGCACTATCCGTTCACCACGGAATGACCATTCATGAGATCGCAGAGGTCTTGGATATCCCGCCGGGAACGGTTGGCTCCAGGATTCATGCTGCAAGGGAGCAGTTTAAGAAGCTGTGGTCGGGAGCTAGTTAGCCTTGAATACTAAAAATGATAATCACGAAAAACAACTGAGCGACTATTTAGGGTCGCTGACATCGGAAAAGCCAAGTCAGGCCTGGACAACCAAGGTCTTCACCGAAGTTCGCCAGTCAAAGTCTGGCATCGGACCAAAGGAGATCATCATCGCTCTCGTTGCCGTAGCAATGGTGGTCACTGCGATCATCGTACTTTCACGTCCTGACCAGGCCGCGTCACCCGTCATCGACCCGGTCCAAGACCAGATTAATCGAACCTGATGAAGAAGTTCTTGTGGAGCTGCATGATCCTGATCGGCTGCTTAGCCGCAGGATTGAGCCTGCCCCACGCTTCTCACATCTGGGCGCTTTCAAAAGCGGACCTGAACGGTTCTGTCTCTTTCCTCGACACAGTCGATGAGTTCGGCTACAGAGATTGGATTCCTTACGAGCCTGGTCCAGACGCCTCCCTAACTGACAAGCTTGTCCACCAGTCTCGCCATGCAGAGATTTCGCGCGAAGTCGAGGAGTTCGATGAATTCCTCGATCTTGCAGTCGCTTCACCCAACCCGATGTGGACTGCATCAGCCCTCAGACTGATCGAATGGTCGCACATCTCCGGCCAGGAGGTCGTCGACCAGACGTTGATAGCGAAGGCGATTCAGGCTGCAGAACGAAGTTCTCAGATGGAGCCAGACAACGCGTTTTGGCAGGTCTCGCAGGCAGCACTGCAGCTGCGATCTTCACAGCCTGAGCTATCACGTGAGATGCTTCGTGAGGCAGCCAAGAGGCAGTACTACAACTCTCACCGACAGAGCGAAATCCTCTCCCTTTTTAATTGGCTCGACAACCGAGTCGGACCGATCGGCGGCATCGGCACACGCATGGTTTCGACCGGCGTGACGGAGCTGGTCCCTCCTCAGTTCTCCTCTGTTCTGGTCCCCAACTCAGAGCCGGCAGAGAGCCAGCGACGCATCGACCTGGCAAACGACCTCACAACGGTTGGCACGCTCGCCTACAGAGACGGCCCTTTTAACGTAATGATCGGCTCGACCCTCATTTCCGATGCGATCAACGCACTTGGGAATGGGCAGCCACTAGCAGGCACAACTCAAGTTGGCGTCGAAGGTGATCCACTACTTAACTTTGCACAAGGGCCCTTGATCCTTGATCTCATGAAGGCAGATAGCGAGTATCAAGACCGCCTTCTGGCAAACGGATCAGCCTCAAGTGCCGAACGGGTGAACCAGGCTGCTCATACAGGCCTCAATTCGATGGTCACTCTTGTTCTGGTCTGCCTCGTCTTCCCCATCGGTGTCCTGCTCAGCACGAAACTCCGCGAATCAGATGTTCGGCTGAGGGCTGGGCTTAGCGCCATCCCTGGGCTGCTGTTGGCGTCGATCGTCAATGGCGTGATCGATATCCCCGTTGGAGCAGCGGTCCTGGTTGTACTTGCGGCAGCATGTCTGCTTTCGAAAGCGGAGCTTCGATTTTGGCTGCTCCCTCTTCTGCTGATCAGCTCAATCTTGATGGGGCTGGTCAACGCCTTGCCGATCACAACAGGATTCGGTCTCGGCGTCGGCATAGGAACGATTTTCGCTGTTGTTGTACATGAAGAAGATGAGGGTATCGGATGGCGGTCCGCCGTGATTCGGCCTACTATCATCTTTGTTCTTGCTGCTGCATCTGTCGCAGCAGCCCTCTCTTGGGAGCCAATCACTCCCCCAAATCTTCTGCCGTCCCTAGCAGCTGCATTGGCATTCTTCGCTGGCACGGTCTCTTTGACACATAAGAGCTGGGCCCGCTTGGGCTCGTCGGCGGCAGTCGCAGCTGCAGGATTGACTCGTCGGCCAAGCACAGGTTCAGCCGAGAACGTCTCTGTAGATGTCTCGGTGACGGCGAGCGCTCTCTTCGATGTCGAAGCGATCATCTGCACGAACAAAGCCCGCATAGGCGATTGTGGCTGCGTGATCCGGAGTGCTGATGATCTCGCCCATCTTCTCCGCCATTTCGTCATCAGAGTCGTAGTAGTAAGCCGACATGCCGTTTACGGCCATCTCAGAAAGACCTTCGTAGTCACGCATCAGCACAGGCCTCGACTGCAGCATCGCCTCGGCTGCAGCCATGCTGAATCCCGCCTTGCGGCTCGGTACAACCATCGCGTCACAGGCCGTAATCCAGGGCGCAAGGGTCGGCTGCACCCCGATCACCTGTATATTCTCCCTTCCATCCAGACCCCAGTCATCTGGAGCGTCCTGCGTTAAGGCCAATACCAATCTGGCATCAGGATGAACCCGAGAGACCTTTTCGAACGGCTCAAGTACAGAGTCGATTCCGGCCTCAAAGGTGGGTGGTCCGCAGGCCAGAAAAATTGGAGATTCTGGAGGAAGGTCGAGGAGCCGCCGCGCTTCTTCCTTCTCCATCGGTTCTGGTACGGGACCGGCACAAGGTGTCACCACCTCCAGAGTCAAGGCATCGGCCATCGACAGCTCCTTTTTCACGGAACGACTGGCACAGATGCCCCTGCGTCCAGCATTCAATCGGTCGATAAGCTGAGGGTGGGTGGTCTTCGGCATATCATAAGCCGTGTAGACCCACGGAAACTTGAGATAAAACGCTTCGCTGGCAGCCCAGGCCGATCGCATGCCCCAGGCATGAACCAGGTCGAACCCCTGTGCAGCCTTCTTTACCTGCTTCGACACTTTCTTGTCGATCGACCAGCCAGTCTGATCAGGAATCCACTTTGAAGCGTCGTCTACAACGACCTCAACTCCAAGCTTGTCGAGCGATCCGGCGACAAGATGTGCCCACCGATTCAGCCCTCCAATTTTCTGCCGAGTGACAAAAAGGACCCTCATCAGCGCGGCACGTCTTGGGCATCGACCAATGCAGTCAAGACCTGGTCGATACTTAGGCCTTCAATTTCGGCTTCCGGTCGAAGAATCACTCGGTGCCTCAATACGGGCAGCGCGAGTTCTTTCACGTCATCAGGAATCACAAAGTCTCGTCCTCGTATCGCGGCGATCGCTTTAGACGCAGACATCAGAGCCAGTCCTGCACGAGGTGAGGCACCGACCAGCACGTCATTGCTGCTTCTGGTCGCTGAAATGATCTGATAGACATAGTTGAGAATCTTCTCGTCCACCTTGACGCTGTTCGTCTCCTGGCGTGCAGCCTTCAGCTCCTCTGTTGTCAATACCGGAACAATCCCCGCCTCCTCAAGGCTCTGAGAACGGAACCCTGCATGATGTCGCTTCAGGATCTCAATCTCGTCTTTTGGCTCAGAGTAGTCGATTGTCAGCTTGAGCATAAATCGATCCTGCTGAGCTTCTGGCAGAGGGTACGTGCCTTCAAACTCGATCGGGTTCTGCGTGGCAAAGACCAGGAAGGGGTAAGGCAGCTCCAGGCGATCACCGTCGATTGTAACCCTGCGCTCTTCCATCGCCTCCAACAGTGCAGATTGTGTCTTTGGAGGGGTCCTGTTGATCTCATCCGCCAACAGCACGGCGGTAAAGATGGGGCCTCTCTTAAGGGTGAATTCGGCAGTTCGAGGGTCAAAGACGTTGGTGCCCACCAGATCGCTCGGCATCAGGTCAGGCGTAAACTGAACTCGTCCAAAGTCGAGGTTTAGAGCCCGCGAGAGAGCGCGAACCAAGAGTGTCTTTGCGAGTCCAGGAGGACTCTCCAAAAGAACGTGTCCATCTGCAAGAACGGCGGCCAGAACGTGATCAATCACCCTTCCTTGGCCAACAATCGCCTTGCCTACCTGCTCCCGAATCCGGTCAGAAGCTTCTGCCCCCAGCATTCGGTTATGCTACCCGCGTCGATCTGCCGGAGGCCACAGGGAGGAACTCTTGTCCAGCGGTAGAATGTTGAACCGGTCAGCGGCTCGCCGCACAAACCCAGACTATGAAGATCCGATCCTCTTGGAAAGCGGCCGCCGTCGGTGTGGCGAGCATCGCAGCTGTAGTGGCGGCGTGGACGCTCTATTCGGAGCAGAAGCTCAAAGATTTCGAGCTCACTCCGATCAAGCCAGACCAGGTAAACCTGATCGCTATTGATCCAGGAAAAGGGTTCCGGGTCATCGTCGCCAATAAGATCGCCCAACTCTCTGAAGTCGAGGGTGGAGGAGGCCTCGGAGAAGACCGGTCAGGCAGCAATCTTCGCAGAATCCCGATCCGAGAGCTGATGCGGACTTTCGAAGGTGACGAAGAAGCACTCGGCATCTTGATAGAGAAGATGAACAAGATCGATCCGTCGGAGCTGCCTCGCGAAGAGTACTACTGGACCGAAGAGGAGCTAAGGCTTGCCTTGAGCGGCGAGGACGATGATTTTGCCATCAAGCTTGAAGAGCAGATTCACGTCCGACTCGACGGGCGACCATTGGGAGAAATCAACCTTGACGCCATCTACTCCGGCATCGCCATCACCTCGAAAGTTCCGGTGGAAGTCAACATTGCCGGCGAGAGAAAGACCCTCTATGGCCCCGTGCGAAGGCACTTTGAAAGCGAGCTCGCCAAACAGATGCAGGCGAAGCTTGAAGATACACTCGACCCCTCCGTCGCCTTCATAACAGGTCAGTATCTTGCGGTCACTCTGCCGCTGATCGAGGAGCCCAATCGAAGAGAAGATGTGCGCGCCAGTCTCGGGCGCTTCGTGGACAGCCGGGGCTACCAGAGCCTCGCGGCGAGCCCACAGAGGATTCTCGACAGCGCCAACGTGATCATCAACTCGACTCACATTGAGTCGGCTGAGCTGAAAGAGCGGGTCGCTGGACGCAACAAAGTCTGGGAGATCAAGATCACGCTGACAGAAGAGGGCAGAATGAGGCTCTGGAAGTACAGCCGAGAGAGGCTGAAACAGAATTACGTCGATCGAGCACTCGGCAAAAAGTCGAGCGAGTGGTTCCAGGTCATGCTGATCGTAAACGGGGTCGCCATTCAGGCGCCGGTCTTCACATCTGAGCTTGCCGAACGGTCATTCACCATCACCCAAATGCAGGATGGAACCGTGGCGGCAGATTCCGTAGAATCCATCAATCGGTACGTCGGAAAATGAAGAGAATGCGATTTCCAGTCGGCATCATGCTGTTGGCAGCAGGCCTTGCATCAGGCTGCTCAAAAGACGACTCGATAACAGTTGAAGGCCCCTTGAACCACGAGCCTGAATCCAGGCCATCCAGCGCAGCCGTAATGCCGATCCATCAAGGAAACCGGTGGCTCTACACAGCGGAGCAGATCGAGGGCAGCCAGAAGACCGACGTCGAAGTCACGTTTACGGTCGTCGAAGGGGACGGAGAAACCGGCAGCATCATGGTCGCCTACACAGGTGGAGCGAGCGAGTTGCTGGGATGGCAGACGACAGAAGATGGCATCTTTCAGACGTCAAGCGGGGGAGTGGAATTCGCGCCTCCCCAACCTCTGGTGCCCTTCCCTCTCGACGAGGCGGCTGAGATAGCCGAATACGCAGGAGCAGGCCCGAGGCCAGACGGAACGATGGGTCCATTCAAAATGAAAACCCGGCACCTTGGACAGATCGAAGTCGATACAGAAAGGGACCGAATGATGACCTGGGGCGTTGAAGCGAGGTTTACTTGGACCCGAGAAGACAGCTTCTCTGGCCAGGCGACAACGACATCCTTTTGGAAGGAGAACGTCGGATTGGTAAGAATGACGCAGTCTATGACGGTCAACGGCTCAGAGACCAGCTTTACGATGAGATTGAAAGAGTTTAAGAAAGCAGAGGACAACAACTGATGAAATTGAATGGATGGATTGCGATTCTGGCTTTGGCTGCAGCGTTTGGATGCACTCCCAAAGCAGAAGATAACGGAAACAAAGGGAACGAAACGACACCTGTAACCAAAGGGGGAGACAGCAGCGACGATCAGGCTGTAGAACTCCCTGACAAGCTCAATCACATGGGTCTGCGCTACGCCGGCCTGAACGGAGTTGAGCGACTGTACGATGTCGTGAACCTGATTGGCGGCACTCCTGAAGTCGGGTCTGAGATAGCGAGCATCACTTCAGCACAAGATGACGTTGCCATATTCAGCATCACAAGAGCAGGCGGGCTGGCCAATCTAGGCAGTGAAACCCACGAGGTTCGAACAGACGGGATCTACCTGATTGAGATGATGAACAATGAGCTCGAAGAGCCGATGCTCCTCTTCCCTGCCGAACCAAAAGTCGGCGAGTCGTGGGAAGGGTCGTTCAACGTGACGATCAAAGGCCAGGAGATCAACTGCAAGAACGTGGTCTCTAAGTTCGAGGCTCTCGAAACAATCACTTGTGCACTAGGCGAAGTCGAAGCGATGAGAGTCAGCTCTGTCGGGAATTTTGAGATAACGGCCGGCACAAATGTGACAGAGAAAGTCGTGTCCGCTGACCTCTGGTATGTACTCGACCACGGCATGGTCAAACTCAACATGACAGCCGATGAAAAGGACGGCGAGACGATCACCACGACGATGGATCTCATCCTCGAAGAATCTGGAGGCGAATAAATGTCGGCCGGGCTCTTGGCAGCAGCGATGCTCTGTGGGCCCGGCTCTGCCTTCTTTGGTCTTAAGCCAGGCCGCGTCTTCAGTTACGATCAGACAGGTCCTGGCCTGCCGCGCAAGGTCGTCAGGATTGTTGAATCGTCATTTATCGACGAGATGCCCGTGCTGAATGTGTCGACGAAGATCGGCACAAACAAGCCGATTATCTCGTACTACCAGATAGATGAAGAAGACCAGCTTTGGCACGTGGCTGATGAAGACAAAAAACTTTTGAAAGAGCCTCGCTTGCTGGCCAGATCGGTCTTTCTTGAGAAGACCGATTGGCGCTGGACTCCCAAAGACTCGCTGGGCGAATATCGGCTGAGTTCCGAGTACATTATCGAACATAGCTGCCTCGGCAAAAAAGAGACAAAAGCGCTTGTTGTAACGATGAATTACACTCCCAAGGACAACAAAGGACTGGCGACGAAAGAGGTCTGGACGTATTCCGAAGGGATCGGACTCTGCACTTATCTCAGAGAGGTAAGCGCAGGAGATAAGTTGAGTAGGACCACCTGGGAATTGAAGTCGATCGAGGAGCCGCAGTTATGAGTCGGAAATCCGCGCCTCTGTTTGCTGCAGCAGTCATCCTTCCGGCAGCAGCCAGTCTTTTCGCCCTTCAATCCGGCTGTACCGGCAAAGCGGGCCAGGCAGGTTCTGGCGAGATTTACAAGCGCGACCAGGTTCTGCCAGCCACGCTTCCTTACGAGAACGGCGTTGTCGTTTTGGAAGGCGAGCCCTATCCGGTCGTGCTGACCAGCGAAACTGTAGACGATCAGTTCACCCTGCACCTTCAGCTTTTTGAAAGCGAATTTGAGAGAGAGATCTATGAGGATACGGACGCTCAGTTCGCTTTTATCGGAAGCAGCGGCGAAATCTACGATCCACCGATCCCTCTTCTGAGATATCCCCAACGGGAGAGTGACAACTGGACCTGGGCTGGCCAGATGAAGATCGGCACCATTCCGATGGAAGCCTCAGCAACTGTCGTACTCCGCCCAGACAATCCAAACCTCAAAGAGGGCAGCCACAATACAATGATGGCGACCGTCACTCTGTCGTTTGAAGAGGCGCCGGACAACACGGCAAAGCGTGAGATAATTTTCTGGATTCAGCCCCAAAAAGGCGTGATTCAGCGAGAGATCAAGCTGGCGACCGGCGCATACATGACGCGCAAGCCACAATCTGAAGATCCTGCTGACGAGCAGCCGAGTCCATGACACGCTCCTACGACTTCGGCATGAGATCCGGCCGCCGCGCGTGGCCGATCGATTGGCCGACAGTCGGCACAGCAGTTCTTCTCATGATGATCGGGCTGGGGGCTCTCTTCAGCATCTCTGCAGCCACCGGCGAATCTTTCTTCAAGAAGCAGATCTTTGCGGCTGGAATCGGACTGTTCGTCTTCTTGATCTGCAGCCGCCTCAACTTTGATCGAATCAGACCGTTTGCAGCAGCCATCTACGGCATCAATATCCTGATGCTGGCAGCCGTGCTGGTCGTAGGAAAATCTGGCGGAGGCGCCCAGCGATGGGTCGATCTTGGCGTCATCTCGTTCCAGCCCTCTGAGCTTTCAAAGCTGGCGATCGCCTTTACGCTGGCTCACTTTTTCAGTCAACGGCAAAGAAGCATCGATCAGCCGAGCACCTTCTGGATGTCGATTCTACCTGTGCTGCCTGTGATGGGTCTGCTCCTGCTTCAGCCACACATCGGAGCGACCCTCTCGATATTTGCCATCTGGTTCGTCACCTCAACAATTGCCGGAGTCCCGTGGAAAAAGCTCGCAGGATCAATCGTCGCTATCGTGGCAGTCTTGGTCGGCGCTTACTTCGCTCCATTTCCGCAGTTCAACTACGCCAAGAACCGCATTTCCGGCCTAGTCAGCCCGGACCCACAGGGCAGCGGCTATCAGGCTCAGCAGGCGACAATCGCCCTGGCCCTGGGCGGCTCTTCTGGTTCGGGCTACCAGCGCGGAGAGTGGACTCAATCCGGGCGAGTTCCCGAACAGCAGAATGACTTCGTCTTCTCAGCTATCGGAGAGGAGTGGGGGCTGGCTGGCGGCGGCATCACCATGGTGACGTTCCTC
>JALGXY010000435.1 GCA_029824495.1 Fimbriimonadia bacterium | reverse complement strand
AGGTGATGGGCATCTACGTGTCAGATCACCCCCTGCGAGGCATGGAGAGGACGCTTCTTCAGCACGCGACACATAAGTGCGAGCAGGTGGCCGAGCTTGCTCACGACACAAAGGTTTCGATGGCCGGGATCATCAGCAGCCTGCGTTCCATCACGACGCGCAAAGGCACAAAGATGGCCGAACTGACCCTAGAAGACTTTACGGGTCAGGCAAAGTGTCTGGTCTTCAGCGAACCTTACGGGCGGCTTCGCGACGTGCTCGAAAAAGACGCGGTTGTCGTCGTGAACGGCTTCGTGATGAATAGGGAAGGGCAGGGTGGAGTTGACCGTGCGCCCGAAGTTCGCGTCAAGGATGTCAGGCCGCTTCCCAAGTCGGCCGAGATCATGGAGTCGATCGATCCTTCGGTTGAGGCGACAATCCTGATGCGGGTCAAGCGAGCGACAAGGCCTCAGCTTCAGCAGCTGAAATCTCTGATCGAATCTGCGCCTGGCAGCTGTGAGGTGGTCGTCCATTTCGTCGACTCAGATGTCGAGCCGATCGTGCTGCTGCAGCGGGTGGCTGCCACGCAGGATATGGTGAAGAAGATGGAGAAGCTGCTCGATGACGCTCAGGCGGAGGTTTTGGGTGACCTGCCTCTAGATCGTAATCCCCAACCAGAGCCCCAAGCAGCGGTTGCCGGGTAACACCACTAGAACTTGAGACGTTTATGATACGAATGCTTCGCAGAAACCTGACTCAGATATTGATTCTGGCCGCACTTGCCGCCGGGACGGCTGCCGCACATGCTGCCCAAGAGCAGGATCTGGAATTTGATCGCTATGCCTGCAACATCATTATCCTGCAGGATAAATCGGTCCAGAAAGAGCTGAATATTCAGCCGATCCAGAAGTTTAATCTGAACAAGCACGCCGATTGGTTTAATGCGGATCAGGCACGCCTTGGCAGTCTTCTGCAGTCTGGGCAGGCGCCCAAAGACATCGACAAGCAGCAGGAGGCAGCGCTCGCCAAGATGAAAGAGAAGGTTCTTGGTGAACTGAGCAAATGGCAGACCGGGCGACTCCGTGAAATCAGCCTGCAGCAGGCCGGCAAGACTGCCGTTCTCGATGAGAAGATCGCCAAGAAGATCGGGATGAATGATGCTCAGATCAAAGAGCTGCGAAAAGCGTACGAAGAGAACATGAAGGCTGCTGCCAAGCTGGAGCAGGACACCCTTCAGCCGATCATTGTCAAGTACCAGGCGAAGAAGCCGAAAGACGAGAAAGAGGCGAAAGCACTCTCTCAGCAGTTTGATGTTGAGCTGAAAGCGGCCAACGCGAAAGTCGATCCCGTGATCGAAAAGATGGCCAAAGACTTCCTGGCAAAGATCGATAAGTCGATGACCGAAGACCAGAAGAAGAAGTACAAAGCTCTTTTGGGCAAACCGTTTAAGTTCGCAAAGCCTGACACGCTTTGGCGGTCGGTCTGCTTCTATACGTACTGACCAGCATGAGCGGGCTCCCGCCAGAACAGGTCGGCGTCGCAGCGGTTTTTGGATTCGCTATCACCCTCTGGGTCACCGAGGCGATCCCGCTTACCGTCACCGCATTTCTGGCTGTTGCTCTTTTGGTGATCGTCGGTGGCGTGAGCCAGAAGACGGTGTTTGGAGCTTTCGGGTCGTCCGTCATCCTCCTCTTTATCGGCGGCTTCACGCTGGCAAAAGCGTTTGAGGTCAACGGTGTTCACGAGCGGATCGCCCGCTGGATCCTGACTCGCCCGTTTGCAGTCAGGACGCCGGCGACGCTGCTCTTGACGGTCGGTTCGATCTGTCTCCTGTTTTCGCTCTTTATCTCCAACACAGCAGCGACTGCGATGATGCTGCCTATTGTTCTGATGGTCCTCAAGGCGGTCGGCCAGGACAAGCCCGGCTCGAAGCTTTCGGTGCCGATGATGCTGATGATGACGTGGGGAGCGAGCTTTGCCGTCGGCACACCTGTCTCGACACCTCCCAATGCGATTGGAATCGGCATGATCGCAGAAGCGACCGGCACCACAATCTCGTTCGGGCAATGGATGCTGTTTGCGATGCCGATCGCTCTGACCATGCTGTTTTTCGGCTGGCTGCTGCTGAAGCGGCTTTACCTGAAAGGCGTCACCATCGAACTGCCTGAGAGGCTGCAGTTTGATCGCCCGCTTGAGCCGTGGTCTCAGCCGCAAAAGGTGGTGGTCGGAATCTTCGGAGTGGTGCTCGCCTGTTGGCTCCTGCCGGATATCCTCAACCTGATCCTGGGTAGCAGCAATCCTCTGACCTCATGGATGGATATCCGATTGACCTCTGGCGCCTCGGCTCTGCTGGGGCTCGGGCTCTGCTTCATCGTCCCCGTGAAGGGAACACCGTCTGGAAGAGTCTTGACCAAGGAGCAGGGGCACGGGGATCGCCTCTGCGGCTCAGTCGATCGATGCAACGATGGCGGCGCAGTTTGGTGTGACAGGTGTGGCGATCATCATGATGACCGTCCTCAGTGTTCTCCTGGCAGTAGGAGCAAGTGAGCTCGCGTCGAATACAGCTTCAGTCAACGCCATCTTGCCGATCGTCATCGGTATGGCCCAAGGTGCTGAGATCAACCCCATTGGGCCAGCGCTGGCAGTCACGATCGCGGGATCGCTTGGATTCATGCTCCCGGTCAGCACCCCGCCCAACGCAATCGCCTACAGTTCCGGTCTGTTGACGGCCAAACAGATGATTCGTGCTGGAATCTGGGTCGATCTAATCGGCATCATCGTAGTCTTGGTGCTCATCAGTCTGCTCCTTCCGCTTGTCGGATTGATCTGATGGGGAGTATTCTAGCGACCTCAGATGTCGAGCCTCTCCTCCACCTTCTCTCAGCTTCAATCCAGAGGCGAAAAAGCGCTGGTCACCTACTTCACCGTAGGGGATCCGAATGTCGAGGATGCAGCCGAGATTATGGAGGCGCTTGAAGAGGGAGGGGCAGATGTCATTGAGGCTGGCCTCCCGTTCAGCGATCCGATCGGAGATGGCCCCACGATTCAGGCGAGCAGCCAGAGGGCGCTCGATCGAGGCGTCACTCCGCTGGTTGTTCTCGAACAGATCAAGAAAGCGAAAGTGAGTGTGCCTGTTGTGGTCATGGGCTATGCGAACACTGCCTACCGAATCGGCTGGAACCGGTTCGCCGAGATGCTGAAAGAGGCGGGCGCTTCGGGAGCGCTTCTGGTCGACTTAACCCCGGAAGAGGCTGAAGACTGGGCGGCGGCGGCGGCGGCGCACGGCATCGACAGAATCTTCTTGGTGGCTCCAACAAGCAGTGAAGAGCGAATCGCTGCGGCCGTTCGACTCGGAAGCGGATTTGTCTATGCGGTCAGCCGATTGGGCGTGACAGGCGCAGGCACTCAGGCTCCGCCAGAGGTGGTCGACATGATCACTAAAATCAAGCGTCACACCGATCTGCCGGTCTGTGCTGGCTTCGGAATTTCACAGCCGGACCACATGGAGATGGTCTGTCGATCTGCCGACGGTGGCGTTGTTGGTTCGAGCATTGTCCAGATGCTCCATCAGGTCTGGAATCATGGCCAAGGGAAGCCCCAGGTCGTCTCCTATCTCAGGAGCCTAAAAGAGGCGGCAAAGTGACCCTCCTGACTCCCGGCCCATGTCAGACCAGTCCTTCTGTTCGGATGGCGGCGGCACAGGACATGAATCATCGGGAGCCGGCTTTCCTGCAGGCATACGCAGATGTTCGAGCGGGGCTCAGCGTACTCGCAGGTGGGCTAGTGGCGTGCTTGATCAGCGGGAGCGGCACAGCCTCACTTGAGTCGATGCTGATCGCCTGCACCAAGGGCCGAGCCCTCTGCTTGATTGATGGCTACTATAGTCGGAGAGCAGCGGAG
>JALGXY010000434.1 GCA_029824495.1 Fimbriimonadia bacterium | reverse complement strand
ACGTTGCTGAGTTCGAGAAGCAGCCGAAGCCTGAGCGACAGGTGTGGGACGAGCCAGAATTCGAGACCTCTGCGAGTGGAAAGGCGGAACCCAAGACGCAGAAGCGTGACAGCCGGGACAAGAAGTACGACCGGCGGGGCTCCGATCGCAGCCGGTCATATGACCGCAGCCGAAACGATCGGCGAGACGATCGCCAGGGCGGCGGACGCTCCTACGATCGAGACGCACGCAAGTCTTACGACCGAGACTCCAAACCGCGATCCTACGATCGAGACGCACGCAAGTCATACGATCGAGATTCCAAGCCGCGATCTTACGACCGAGACTCCAAACCGCGATCCTACGATCGAGACGCACGCAAGTCTTACGACCGCGATTCCAAGCCACGATCTTACGATCGAGACTCGCGGTCCAGGTCATACGACCGAAACCAGAAGCCTGAGCGCCGGTTCGACCGACCTCAGACGTATAAAAAGCACGAGTCTCATCATGCGGATTCGGCCGGCCGATCTAACAGCTATGAGGACAATAAGCCCGGCTGGGTCGATGGCAAGAAAGATCGCCATCGCAACCGCCCGGGTTGGGTTGATCAAGCTCGAAACACGAAGCCGAAGCGAACCAAGCCGACTTGGGAGGAGGAAGCTCCGAGAGAGCGATTCGCAGAACAGCGACCCTTCAACAGCGGCAAACCCGAAACCGATGGCGATCGCCTTCCGCGCAAAAAGGGCTCTGCAGCCAAAATGCGCAACGGCGGCAAGCGTCCTGCGGTTCAGCGACGCAAACAGCAGCGCAAAAAGTAATCTGACCCGGACTCAAACAAGCGGCCTCTTCTCCACAAGGAGCAGAGGCCGTTGCTTGTATATGGCAGCTCGATCTAGTGGATCGTCAGGACTTCATCCAGGTTGAGCAGCATGCTGCAGACCACCGTCCACGCTGCTTGATCAGCTTGGGCTAACGTCTCGTCCCGAGTCGAATCGCCGATCGAAAGCAGGCTGGCCGCATTCTCCGGCTGGCTCATGAACCGTGACTTTTCTGACCTCAGCATCCTGAGGAGGATCTTAGTCTCTCCGTCATTCGGAAGTCGAGATGTGGCCATTCTAAATGCGAGCCGCACCCTGCCGGTCTCCGTCTGTTCGCCAGACATCACACGCCCGGCAAACTCGCGGGATGCCTCGACAAACTGCGGGTCGTTCATTACGGCCAGGGCCTGAAGCGGTGTGTTTGTCCTCGATCGACGCACGATGCAGGCCTCTCTGGTCGGCGCGTCGAATATCACCAGGGAAGCCGGCGGTGATGTCCGTTTCCAAAATGAGTAAAGGCTGCGTCGGTAGAGGCCTTCGCCTGAATCCTGGACGTAGATCCGAGTGTTGCTCGTGTTTCCATCGGGACCGATCAGACCAACCGCCTCCCACAGACCACCTGGCTGATAAGGCTTGACACCCTTCCCGCCCTGTTTTTGGACCAGCAGACCTGAGAGGAACAGGGCCTGATCTCGAATCACCTCAGCGTCCATACGGAATCGCGGTCCTCGACTGATCAGCCGGTTGTCCGGATCGGTCTCGGTCTTTGCAGCAGTCGCGGCGGCATTCTGCCTGAAGGCAGCGCTCAGCACAATCGACCGGTGCAGATCTTTCACCGACCAGCCATTGTCAACAAATTCGCGTGAAAGCCAATCGAGCAGTTCTGGGTGGCTCGGCCACTCACCTTGGCTTCCAAAATCCTCGCTCGTCTTGACCAGTCCCGCACCAAAATACTGCTGCCAGACCCGATTCACAAACACCCTCGCTGCCAGAGGGTTGTCCTGCTGTGTCAGCCACTGGGCCAACCCGAGACGGTTTTGTGGTCCGGTTGGAGGAAGCTCGCCGAGAGCTGCAGGAATCGAGCGCTTGACCTGCTGTTTTGGATGATCGTATTCGCCGCGAGCAAGCAGCATCGCCGGGCGTGGTTCTTCTGTCTCCTGAGCCACCATGGTCGAAGGCACCTGTGTCTCTAGTTCGGCAGCCTGCCGCCCCAGTTCTCGCCACTCGATGCCCGGCCGATCGTCTTCCGGGCCATATTCGAGATAGGCACGTTTGACAGCCAGCAGCTCAGTCTCTTCGATCTTCGGCTTGGCTAAAAGGGCCAGGGCAGACTCGATCGTCTCGCGACGTCGATCACCGAACGCCGCATAGAAGCCGTCTGGCCCGATGCCGTTGATGATCTTGAAAATCAGCTCGTTGCGCCCCTTAACGAGGCTCACTTTGATGATGTCATTATCAACGACCAGCCCTCGAGAAACGTTGTTGTCGTGGACAAGCGTGCCGTTCTGCCAGACCCGAATGCTGTCGTCGCTGCCGAGCCGCAGCTCAATCTGTTGGTCGGCTGGGCTCTGGATTTCAGTCTTGAAGTAGACCGCAGCATTCTCTTTCCCGACAACCGATGCAATCGGCGTTCCAAGCTGAACCTCAGTCTGGGTCCAGACAACCTCCTTGCTGCCCGTCTCCGGACCGAAATTGGTGGTCCGCGCCGCCTCAAAATTGGCTGCAACATAGACCTCAGACTTGTGCCAGCTGCCGATCTGAATCGGCGTCACTTTCGAGCTGGATGCCCAAGCCTCGATCTTCGATAACGAAAGCTCAGATTCGATCTTGGCCTGCTCTTCAGCGAGCGCTGCCATCAGGGCTGACTGCTCAGGTGAAGGCGCTCTGATCACCGGTGCGGGCAGCAAGAGATTGCCGTCCAGCGGGTTCTCCACAGTGCTGTTGAAGAAGGCATAGAGGCCGTAATACTCCTCCTGCGTGATCGGATCGTATCGGTGGTCGTGACATCGGGCGCAGCCGATGGTTAAACCCATGAAGACCGTTCCGCTCGTTTCAACTCTGTCGAACGTGTTCTTGGCCTGGAATTCTGCCGCGATCACGCCGCCTTCATTTGTTGTTGTGTGGAGACGGATGTAGCCAGACGCGATCTGCTGGTCGAGAGTCGGCTCCTCCAGCATGTCGCCGGCGAGCTGCCAAGTCACAAAATCGTCATAAGGCAGGTCCTCATTGAAAGCTCGCACCACCCAGTCTCGATAAGGCCAGACCGACCGCTCGTTGTCAAAATGGAGACCGTGCGTGTCGCCGTAGCGAACCGCGTCCATCCAGAACCGGGCCTGATGCTCCCCATAAGAGGGTGAAGCGAGAAGGCGGTCGACCATGCGCTCGTAGGCATCCGGCTTCGTGTCTGCCAGATAAGCATCGAGCTCGTCGATGCTCGGCGGCAGCCCGGTCAGGGCTAGGTAGGCGCGCCGGAGAAGAACCGCACGATCCGCTTCAGGTGCGGGCCGATGGCCATCTTCCGTCAGTCGCTTCAGGACAAAGCGGTCGATAGGATTGCGGATCCAGCCCCAGTTTTCAACCTGTGGCAGAGCCGGTCTTTTCGGGGTCTGGAACGACCAATGCTTGTCGTACTTCGCGCCTTGCGCGATCCAAGATCTGAGCGTCTGACGCTGCTCCTCTGTCAGGGGTTTGACGATCGAGTTTTCAGGCGGCATCCGCAGTTCGGGGATCTCCGCATCGATTCGCTCGACAAGAAACGAGTCTTCGATGCTGCCCGGTTTGATGCCGAAATAGCCGCCCAGGTCTCTTGTGGCCTCATCGAAATTATCGAGCCGATAGCCGCCGGTTTTGGCCGTGGCCTCTTTGTCAGGGCCGTGGCACGGGAAGCAGTGCTCCGAGAGGATCGGCCTCACGTCGCGGTTGAAATCGACCGGAATGTCAACGCTGACCGGCCTCGGAGCACCTGTCGCGGATGTTCCAACTACGATCAGCACACTGCTGACGGCGAGGGCTGCTGCCGTGAATATTCTTGCGGTCGCCTTCATGGCTCACGGTCTAGGCTGGATGCCTGGCGCACCGCCCAGCTCCTGGGATCCATGGTACTTGAGGAGGTCTTCTCATCGCCCCTTTTTGAGTTTCTTCGGCCTGTGATTGGCACAGGTAAGATCAGATCAAGCACTCGCGGCCTCGGCTCAGATAAACGGGTACATGCCGGCAATGCAAAGCCTTAGAGGCTCGAATCCTCCTCGCCGCAACGGCAATACTGGGCAGCCGTCTGCAAAATGAGGAGAAGTGATAGCAGGAGATCATGAGTAGAGTCGTTCAACTTCTGATTAAGCTCACTGCGGTCATCAGCCTCTACCTCCCTGGCCTGTCTGATAGACCGGACACAGCTTCTGCACCGCAGCCCCGTACGGCAACAAGAACAGTTCAAACCAGGTCAGTTGTGACCTATCCAGGGCCGCAAGGCGTTGCACCGTCCGATCAGTATTCGGTGCAGGTGGAGCAGGACGGCCTCCCTCATGAGAGCTTCGTCTACCTGTGTCATGCGCAACAGTCCACAAACCGAAGCAAGACAACATCCTGGACGACCTTCTCGTTCGCCGGGCCAGCTACGGTAACTGTTACTCGCCTGAACGGCAAGGCCATAAACAGCTGCCAGATTCTGCCGAGCAGCTATGGGATCGAGCCGCGCATCGACGGCAGCAGCGTCAGTTTTGAGCTCGACCGGCCCCGCAAGATCTCAGTGGAGTTTGACGGGGACATCACCCATCCGATGCTTGTGTTTGCCGACGCGCTTGAAACCGATGTTCCGGATGCAGACGACCCGGATGTCGTCTACTTTGGGCCGGGCATTCATGAGATCGGCGATAGGGAGATTGAGTCGGGCAAGACCGTCTATCTGGCCGGGGGAGCGTACGTCAAGGGCAGGCTCAAGGCCAACAACGTGCAGGATGTGACAATTCGGGGGCGCGGCGTTCTTTCCGGCGAGGATTATCCCCACGGCTCGGTTTATGAAGACAATCTGATCTACTTTCAGGGTGAGCGAACCACCCGCATTCTAATCGAAGGGATCACTTTGATCAATTCTCCCCTCTACAACATCCTGCTCTACGGCCCTTACAACACGGTGCGGAACGTGAAGATGATCAGTTGGTGGTTCTCAACAGACGGGCCCTACGTAGAAGAGCACGGCCTGATCGAAGACTGCTTTGTCAAGGTCAATGACGATGCGTTTAAGCTTTATGAATCCGATACGACGATTCGCGACTGCGTGATCTGGCAGCTTGAGAACGGCGCTCCGTTCCAGATCAGCTGGAACATGCCGACGGACAACAGCGGCTTCCACGTCAAGAACATCGACATCATCCGGATGGAGCACCGGACGGACCAGATCAACTTGGCGGCGGTCGATGCGGTGCACGGCGGCAGCGGGCACATGAGCGATTATCTGTTTGAGGACATCCGGATTGAGAACGCTGACTGGCGGCTTTTCTACATCACGCTCGCCAAGCACGAGTTTGCGGACCGTAATGGTGAGATGGGCCAGATTTCCGACCTGACGTTTCGGAACATCACAGCGAGCGGCAATTTCCAGCGGAAGAATGTGATCAAGGGCTGGGATGCCGATCACAAAGTCTCAAATGTGACGTTTGAGAATCTGGTGATCAATGGGAGGCTCATCCGGAGCGCAGAAGAGGGCAGCTTTGAAATTGATCCTGAGACGACAGAAAATATCCGGTTTATCGCTGATTGAAACCAAGCTGCTATAAAGAGGATTCCGGCTCTTCGTCCGGGTCCTCGATCACATCAGGGATGATGCTGTCGAGATTCCTGACACGTCGTGAGAAGAGCGGGATGACAGAAAGCAGGACGGCTGCAAGACCGGTCATCACAAACATAAGCCCGATTCCGCGGCCGTCGCCAACCCCGATCAGATCTCCAAAAATCGGTGCGAGGAACCCACCCTCCTGCATTCCAGGCTCAAAAACCTTGTCGGCAAGCGGTCCGGCCAACCCATAAGCCGCCGGGATCGCAGCCATCGCAAACATTGAGCGCAGAGCGAAGACCCGCCCTTGAATCTCCGGAGGAACTTTCGTCTGCCAGAAAGCCTGGCTGCAGCCGTTGATCATCGGCAGGAAGATCATTACCGTAACTCCACCGATTGCGATCACGGGAATCGAGGCTTTCAGCCCTACAATCAGCGACCCAAGACCAACAAAAATCCCGAATCCAAAAATGCCAAGTATCCGGTTCTTGGGCCCTCCCGTAATACTCTGAAGAACACCTCCTATCAGCCCTCCGATACCGGCTGCCGATAGGACCAGCGCAAATGCCTTTTCGTCTGCGAATGAGAGAACCAGCGGGCCATACAGTGCCCCCGAGAACCCGAACACAAAATTGACCAGAGTGAAGTAAAAAAGCAGCAGCTTCAGGCCCTTTCGGTCATGGATGTACCTCCAGCCAACCTTCGACTGCTCCAGCATCGAAGTGTGCTTCTCTTCCGGTCGTTCTTCGGGCTTGGGGAAAGTCACAAATGCCAGCGTCAGCATGGCAATGATGAAGGTGGAAAAATCGATCAGTATCAGGCCAGACAGCTCGATTTGAGCCATCAAAGCGCCGGCGATGATCGGTGCAACGATCAGCCTGAGGGGGTCCCCTAACTGGATCAACCCAGCCGCTCTGCCCAAATGCCGTTTCGGAACCAGAAGAGTCGTTGCAGCCTGATAAGCCGGGCTCTGGAAAGCGCCCGCCACCGAGCCCAAGCAGGCGGCCAATAGGATGTGCCACATCGCGAGCATGTCCATCCAGAGCAAGGTGATGATGACGATCGTGCCGAGCATCGCGACTACATCGGCCAGAATCATCGTGATCCGTCGATCCCACCTGTCGACCAGGACGCCCGCAAACGGCGAAAGAACGATCCCCGGGAACATCGCGGCCAGAGCGATCAAAGCGAATTCTGTTGCCGATCCGCTTTCCCGAAACACCCAGATGCCGAGGCCGAAATGCGTCAGCCCCGACCCGATCAGGGAGACCACCTGACCCGACCAGACCACAAAAAAGGTTTTGAG
>JALGXY010000433.1 GCA_029824495.1 Fimbriimonadia bacterium | reverse complement strand
GACGATCTTCACTCAGACGACTATCACTGGAAGGCGCCAGCAATCAAGTTGCAGGCAGAGCAGACGGCCAAGCTGATCAGAGCGGCTCTTCAGAAAGAGCCGATATCAGAGCGCATCATCGCACCAGAAAACTCAATCGATTCGGCAGCAGAATAGGCCGCTGATCGGGCTTCGGCAATCGATGCAGCAGCAGCAGAGACCCCAAGTACACGTCCTCCGTTGGTCACTAGTCTTCCCTGCTCCAGTTTCGTGCCAGCGTGGAAGACGACCACATCATTAGGCATCTCCGGAATCGTGATCGGCAGTCCCTTTTCATACTTGCCTGGATAGCCGCCGCTCGCCATCACCACGGTGACGACGTTGTTGTCCAAAACCTCCAGATCCGGCAGCTCCTCACCGCGCGAGGCGGCCATCAGAAGATCGGCAAATCCGCTTCCAAGCCGCCGCATCACCGACTGTGTCTCCGGGTCGCCGAACCTGACGTTGTATTCGAGGCAGATCGCCTCGTCATCGCTGACCATCAGGCCTGAAAAGAGAATCCCACGATAATCGAGGCCTTGGTCGGCCATCACTTCGACAACAGGCTTCACCACCTGTCTTTCGGTCTTCGCGACCAGCTCATCAGACAGCCAATCAACTGGGCTGTAGGTGCCCATTCCGCCAGTATTGGGGCCGAGATTGCCATCGAGCGCCGGCTTGTAGTCCTGCGCCACGGGCAGACTGACGAAGGAACGGCCCGACACGACTGTCAACAGGCTGAATTCTCGCCCGAACAGCCGCTCTTCGATCACCACACGCGAGCCGGCGTCTCCAAACTCCTCGTGGATCAGCATCCGCCGCAGAGCATCTTCGGCCTGCTCAACCGTGTCACAGACAACAACACCTTTCCCAAGAGCCGCACCAGAGGCTTTGACCGCCACCTGCCGACCCGTGTCGAACATCTCCACGGCATACGCTTCAGCATGCTCAAAATCGGTGAATGTGTCGTACCGAGCGGTCGGCACGTCAGCCTCTGTCATCAGCTTTTTGGAGAACGCCTTAGAGGCTTCGAGCTGGGCTCCGGCGGCTCCCGGCCCGAAGACGCTTGTCACTTCTCTCAGCTCGTCCGCCAATCCATCGATCAAGGGATCTTCAGGACCGACCACCACCAGGTCGATCCGATGCTCATTGCAGACAGCTTTCAGGGCCTCGACATCGCCGGCGTTGACAGGCAGATTCTGCGAGCAGGCGGCCATCCCGGGATTTCCAGGACAGGAGAAGACGGTGGCCTCCTGGCTCAGTTTCCAGGCCAGAGCATGTTCGCGGCCCCCGCCGCCGACAACGAGTATGTTCATCAGAGTTCTCTTCGGTATTCCAGCGCGCTCAGCAGTGTTGCCGAGTCAGCATAATCGAGTTCGCCACCGACCGGCATGCCATGAGCCAGCCTGGTGACACGGATATCAAGCGGTTTGATAAGCTTGGCAATATAAAGTGCCGTTGCGTCGCCTTCGATTGTCGGGTTGGTTGCAAGTATCACCTCTTCAACCTCATCGGTCAACCGGTCAAGCAGCTCCCTGACCTTCAGGTCTTCGGGGCTGATTCCCTCCATCGGGTTCAGCAGCCCGTGCAGAACGTGATAGCGGCCTTTGAATTCGTTGATTCGCTCCATCGCCGCGATGTCCTGAGGATCGCCGACGACACAGATCTGAGCAACGGTTCGCCGGGTGTCATCACAGATCGGGCAAACCTCTTGGGCGCTGATGTTTTGGCACTGCGAGCAGAGCCTCAGAGCATCTCTCGCTTCGACAAGCGTGTCGGCCAGACGCCGAACATCATCCGTCGGCAGACGGATGATGTGAAATGCGAGTCGTTGTGCAGACTTCGGCCCAACGCCAGGAAGTTTTTCAAGCTGGGCGATCAGCTCTGCCAGTGGTCTGGCAAACAGCATTAGCCGCCAAGCAGCTTGTCAGCACCAGGGACGTTGGGAAGAATCGCTTCTAGCTTGGCCTGTCGAAGTTGAGTGGCCTGTGAGAAGCCATCCCGAACAGCGCTCATGATCAAATCTTCCAGAGTCTCTGTATCTTCAGGATCGAGGATTTCCGGGTCAATTTTCAAGGCCATCAGCTCGCCTGTGCCGCTGAAGATCGCTTTGACCGGACCCTTGTCGATGCCGAGGCGCTCCTGCTCGAGTTCGCCTTCAATATCCTTTGCCCGGGACATTGCCGACTGGGCTTCTTGAAGGGCTGATGCAAAACCCTTACCGCCGAAATTCTTGGGAAGCTTCATGATTCGCTTTGACCTGTATTCGATGTCTTGACAGAACTGCCAAAGACTTCAGCACCCACCTCTCCGAGGCGGCTGCCTTCATAGGCTGATTCTACCTTTGTCGCCTGAGCCTGGTTCGCTCCACCGTTGGAAGCCTGACCTTCGGACGAGCCGACAAACTGCATGGCCGTCTGTTTCCCGACAGACTCAGACCACATTTTCTGAATTGCGGAACGCACCTTTTCGTTTCCGTTCACCCAATCCGCATCGAAGCTGCGTGCAAAACCAATCGTGACTGCGCCAGCCTCAGCCTTGATAACCTTCGATTTGGGAAGGCGATTGCGGGCCAGCTTAGACGAGTCTGAAAGTTTTGCGACGATCTGCTGCCAGATCTCTTCTTCCGGACTGCCACCCGCGGCCGCAGGTTCGGGAACCGCCGCCGGCGATGGCTCCGCTTTGGGTTCAACAGGCGCTGCAACGGCCGGTTCACTCGGTTCGGCTGGCGCAGCAGGAGAAGGGGCTGGCTTTGCCGCATCTGGCTTCTGCTTGGCAGCCTCACGCGGAGCAGGAGCAGGAGCAGGAGAACGGACGGGAGCCTGAGCCGCGACCGGTGCTGGAGCGGAAAGCGATTGGCTGATTCTCACCAGTTCGGCTTCCAGCCAGATTCGGGGCAGACTGATGTCGCGGATCTGCCGATGAGCCTCTGAAACGCCCGATCGGATATGCAGGATCTTGTCGGCGCCCAACTGTGCCGCTACATCATGAGTCTGCGCTGCAACAGCGTGATCAGCCTGAGCTGTGCCGTCGAGGCCATAGATGCTGCGGGTCAGATCAGAAAGCCGGTGCAGGAGAGCTTCGAGAATCGAGCGAGGATCGCGGCCTTGGCGATAGATCTCATCAACGACCTCGATGATCTTCTTGACATCACCTTCAGCCATCGCGGTCAACATGGCGTCGGCTTCATTGTCCGCGATCAGCCCAAGCTGTGCATAGACGTGGTCGAGGGTGATCTTGCCCTCTGCCGTCATCATCGCCTGCTCGAACAGTGTCAAAGCATCGCGGTAGCCGCCATCCGCCATCTTGGCGATCGCCGCAAGTGCCTGCGGCTCGCTTTCGACGTTTTCTGCCTGCGAAACATAGTCCAGGCGCTTGACGAGATCCGCCAGGGCTCCTCGGTGAAATTCGAATCTCTGGCAGCGAGAGCGGATCGTCGGCGGAACTTTTGAATACTCGGTGGTGGCGAGGATGAAGACGATGTGCCCGGGCGGCTCCTCGATCGTTTTGAGCAGAGCGTCAAAAGCCTTCGAAGAGAGGTCGTGGACCTCGTCAATCACGAAGACCTTGTACTTGTATTCGGTGGGCCGGTACTCGCTCGCCTGAACGATATGATCTCGGACATCATCGACGCCGGACTGGCTCGCAGCATCGATCTCAATGACGTCCATCGCTCGGCCTTCAGCGATGTCGACACAGACCTCACATTCGCCGCAGGGTTCGCCAGAATCGCAGTTGGGGCAGTTGAGCGCCTTGGCCATCAGGCGTGCGCTGGAGGTCTTGCCTGTGCCCCGAGGGCCAGTAAAGAGATAGGCGTGGGCAAATCTGCCAGAGGCTACGGCGCCTTTCAGTGTCTTGACAACATGGTCTTGGCCGACCAGGTCGCCGAATGACTGGCTTCTGTATTTGCGATAGAGCGCGATATGACCCACGAGATCTGGTTGTCAGTATAGATGGAAAAAGGTGCCGGGATGATGCGTCGCACAGGAGACCTGCTTACCGCTGCTGCGATCAAGCCCTGACGGAGTTCACAAGCCGACTGCCGCGCAGTCCCGGCGAGATGCCAGAAGCATCCCGCCAGGTGGCCGGCACCTTATTCAGTTAGTCAGAGACAGGTCCTGGACCAGCGCCATGTGTTTCGCTCTGGAGCAGTGTCGGCTCTTCAGGTTTGACGCCCTCACCGAGCTGACCAGGCAGCTTGATCAGGCCGATCTTGTTCTCGCTGGCTGTTCGCTCAACGTAGCCCTTGGTCTGCATGCTCGGAGTGTCCCGACCGATCTCCCACGTTCCTCTTCGAAGAATCTGATCGCGTGAGATTTCGAGCTGGGCAAAGATGACTCTCTGGCCTTCACGAACATCTGTGTTCAGATAGTTCTTGTCTGTAAGGCCGTGCCCGTTAAAACCGAACTTGTCCTGCATGTGCGGCGGAGAGCTGCGTGGATTGTAGTAGAACTCAATCACGTAGTCGTCCTGCACGAACGGGTACATCGTGGGGTCACGGCTCATATCGATCCGCTTGGTAAACCGGCGATTCTTGACAAACAGCAGCTCCTGAAGGAACGTGACATCCTTGGGCGGGTCGAGTTCAACTCGCTCATCGCTGTCCCACTCCATACCTGCAGGCTTGGCGAACTCCATGTTCTTGTCTCGAAGGATGAAGCGAACTCGGGTGCCGACAGGCCGAACATTCCAGGTGCCTTCGACCGTGATGACCTTCGGCTCCTCGACAGTCACTTTCGCGCTGAATCCAACGTCGAACGGAGGCTCTGTGTCGTACTGGAACTCATCGATAAACCCGCCCTCTCGAGCCCAGTGGCCGCGCATCGCCATTCTCACCAGAAGGTTGTCGTGGTTCTGCTCCAGCGTGTCTCGGTTCTGAAGGTTGTGGAATCGTGAGTCGTTGTCAAAGACCTCTTGGGCTTCCTGCAGAAGTTCATAGTAGTACTCCCGAGCCCGGTCGATCTTGCCGGCTCTCTGATAAGCCATGCCAAGAAGGTTTCTTCGAGCTGGCTGAATGTCGATCTTGTCGTTTGCCTGCTCGAACCAGTCGACGGCCTTTTCGTAGTCGTCGTCGATCTTGTGGTACCAGATCCATCCAGTCTCGAAGAAGAGCTCGTAGGTGTAGTCGTTTGCACGAGCACCCTCGGCGCCCAGGGCCAACGCTGACGGAATGTAGCGGCGGTCTGAGCGAGACTCTTCGTCGGTAAAGTTGTAGCCGATGTGCCACATGCCGGTGGCGTAGACATCGATCTGTTTAGGATCGAGAATCGTCACCAAGCGGATGATCGGCAGGATCGCGTCGTAGTTGCCCTCATCGAAGAAAGCATCGGCGCGAACCCACAGAATTCCGGCGATCATCTCTCGAAAACCAGCAAGAGCAGCCAGCATTTGAGCCGGATCGATCTTGGTCAGGTTGTCGATATTCTCAGTCGTTTTCTTCTCGCTGTACTCTTTGGTCCAGGTTGGGAAGACAGCAGCCCGCACCCAGAAGCCCTGAACGAATAACAGGGCCAATAGGAGTCCAAGCTGCAGCGTTCGTCGCTTCTTCACGATCAGACCTCTTTTCGATCAAAAATCAGGATGCCGCCGATCAGCAGCACCGCAATATAGAAGACAGCGTACAGGCCGAGGTTTACATACTGCAGCGTCTCACCTTTGATCTGAGACGTGCTGTTGATCACCGGGTTCTGGACGTTGAACATCTGGAAGTTCGGGATGATCGAGTGGATCAATGTCGCCAACGCCTTCAGTGCCTGCGGCAGTTCGGAGTTGGTCTTGATCGTCTCGAGGACCGAGCTGAACATCATGCCGACCACAAATGTGCCGCCAGCCATAAAGAAGTTCACGATTGGCGATACAAACGTTGAAAAGAAGACCGCTACAGCTGCCAAGAGTGACATCTGGATGAAGTACATCATCGGCACCTTAGCCAGCTCCAGCATCGTCGTCATGGTCGCCTGATCCCGCTGCATGATAAAGAAGACCACCAGCAGGGTCACGGTCATCAAGCCCATCATCAGCCCCAAGGCTGCAACGGCGCCCATGTACTTGCCAACAAGGAACTGCCAGCGCTGTACAGGTTTAGAGAGGATCGTGTAGATCGTTCTCCGTTCAATCTCGTTGGGGATCAGATAGACCGTCAAAACGATGGCGATCGTGGCGCTTGTCATCTGAATGATGCCGAGCGTCAGGCTCTTAAGAACTGTCAGCTCCTGTCGAGCAGACAGAACGCTGAGTCCAGGAGCGATGGCTACGATCAGCACACCGATCAAAAGAATGACCAGCAGAACTTTTCTTCGGATCGCTTCACCTACTGTGGTGGAAGCAATTGCGTAGATTGCCTTCATGACTGCACCTCCTCATCGCTGGGAGCATCTGTAACTGCGTTCACCTCTTCGGTCTCCTGTGAGGAGCCGGCTCTGTCGGTCATGCGGCCCATCTTGCGGCCTTTGGCCTTGTTGTCCTGGCTGACCGACTCGAGGAACAGGTCTTCGAGGCGGATCTTGCGGGGGATCAGGCTCGTGACACTGCCGCCGCTCGAGTTGATCAGTTTGATCATATCGTTGGGGCTTTCTGAATCTGACATTTCAACCAGAAGCCTGCCGTTCTTGTGCGAAACGATCATATCGTCGCCTCTCTCGATCTTTCCGGCAACTTCTTCGCTCACATCATCGGCGGTCAATTCAATTCGGCCGCCCGTCAGCAGATCATCAAGACTGCCCTGTTTGACGACTTCACCTTTGTTGATGATGGCCACACGGTCACAGATTCGCTCGACGTCGCTCAGCTCGTGAGAAGAGATGAAGACTGTTTTGCCCTCGTCTCGGAACTGAAGGATCAGGTCACGGATCTCGATGTGGGCGATCGGGTCAAGGCCGCCAGTCG
>JALGXY010000432.1 GCA_029824495.1 Fimbriimonadia bacterium | reverse complement strand
CCGCTGTGTGGATGTCCTCGACATCCTGCGGCAGCTTTTCAGGGCCCTCCTGAAGAATCTGTTCTAGTCCTTCGCAGATCAGCTTCGAGTCCTCTATGCTGAGAACGCCGGCCTCGCCGAGCATATGGGCATGCGCGAGGCTGCCGATAACGTCCTCTTTCCAAAAGGTGAGGTCGCTCTCAATCGACTGGCCGAATCGATCGACCAGGTCTGAAGAGTCGTCGCGGAAGGCACCGCCCCAGAGCTTGCGCATGGGCCGGAATTATGAAGGAATCCCGGCCCAAGGCGATAGGCTATGGCTTAGTCAGGATCGCAAGTTCGGCGATCGCAGCCCACTCGCGGCCCTCAATCTCCCTGATGCAGTAGGCACGGATGTGCTTCGCGGAGACCGCCTGATCGAGGTAGACGCGGACCGTGTTGGTCGTGTTGCCAAACTCTACTTTCTTGACAGGAGTCCAGGAATTGCCGTCCGCACTCACCTGCAATTCCATCTCTGCGAGGCGGCCGTTGCTCTGGCCTGATCGTGCGGTGTATTCAATTCCGATCACTTCGACCGTCGCCCCAAGGTCGATGTCGAGGTGATGCGGATAGGTCGGCGTAGACTTCGACCAAGACGTGTGCCAAAACGTGTCTCGTGCTCCATCGATCGCATTCTCTGGCTCACCCTCGCCTGGCTCGAAGCTGGAGGCTGTGACTTTCCACCCTTTGGTGGAGAGCCGTGCGAACGGGATGATTTTCGCAAGCTCGATCTGAACCTCGGCGCTTGGCAGACTGCCTTCGCTGAAGGCGACTGCCTTGAAGGTCACCTTCTCGGTGATCTTGGTTGACTGTGTCAGTACAGGAGAGGAGGCCGTCGGCGTTGTGCCGTCCGTTGTATAGCGGACGACGCTGCCTTCGCCGCCGGCTGCCGTAATCGTGCCATCGTCGGCTTGACTGATGATGGGTTTTGCAGCGATGGGCAGGCTCTCCCATGCGACCGAATCGTCACCGTTGAACGGGCGAATCGCGTAGCCGAGGTTAAACTGGCCAGGTCGACAGAGGTAGATGCCCATCGGGCCGGGGCCACAGCTCGCGCCGCCAAGGCCTGCCTGCGCCGCAGTGATGCAGACCACAGTGTCCTCACGGGGGACCAGCTGGTTGTAGCGTCGCGGTTCGCCGTTTCGGTGCCGTGCCGCGTCGAGCTGGTCTGCGGTGTAGCGTGAGACCTGCATGCCCATCGGGTTGTCCATCACGAAGACCGCGCCGCTGCCGGACCGATCGGTAAGAGCACCCCAGCGGACCTCCTCTTTGTTTCCGTTGTCCTGCGGCCGGATGTACTCCTCGTACTGGTCTTCGATCGAGCCCTCGTACACACTGATATCAGCGGCCCATCGGCGGTCAGGGTAGCTCTCGATCGGGCCGCGCCCGTACCACTTGAACTGGCCGAGGCCAGGGGCAGTGAAGAGCCGGACGCCGGCCTTGGGAAGCGAGGGGAGCTGACCAATTGGTGAATAGGTGCTGTCCACCTTGATGCTGCCGTCGCCAAAGACCGTGTAGACCGTCCGCTCCTTGAAGCCGGTGCCCTTGAATCCTAGGTTGTCGACTTCTGTTGTGACTCGCCAGGCGTTCTCGGCGATCTTCGCTGCGTCGAAGCCGCGAACCATGCGGGTGATCTGGCTCAAGCCGCTCGCGGTCCAGCTATTGCGCAGCCAGATGTCGTTGTCGGTGAATGACCGGTAGAGGTCGAGTCTCGGCCCTGTAGAAGTGATGATCTCCTGATCACCGTAAGTCAGACCAACAATCTCTGCTCCAGCCTTGCTGAACTCGACGCTGAAGTCGGTTCCGACCAGGCGAAGGGCGTCGTCGTGCCCCTTCTCAGCTGCGACCGCGTCCATGCTGCTGATCGTGGCCACGGACTTGGCAGAAGCGGCGGGCAACAGCATCTGCTCCCAGGCGACCTCCAGGCCGTCCTGATCCCACAGTACGTTCTCCTTCAGGACAATGCCGACTCGCAGGAAATTTTCATGTCCTGCCTCGAAGCTGTCAACCGGAAGGTTAGCTTTCCAAGCTTCGCCGGGAGCCGTTGAAGGAATACTCAGGCTGCCGTCAGCCACCACATGACCGTCAGCTTCGATTTCGTAGACCAGCTTGAACTGATTTAAATTGAGGAAGCCGTAGGTGTTCTTGACTTCTATTTCACCCTTGGCCAAATCGACCGGGTTGATCTTGACGTATTGGTAGACCTTCTTTACTTCGAGCAGTTTGGGCGTGACTCTGCGGTCTGGCGGGACGAGGCCGTTGACGACGAAGTTGCCGTCGTTTGGCGTGTCGTCATAGTCTCCGCCGTAGGCATAGTACCAATCATCCGAACCTTCGATCGGTTTTCGCAGAGCCTGGTCAACCCAGTCCCAGACGCAGGCGCCGATCAGCCGGTCGTAGGCTTCGATGACGTCCCAATACTCTTTGAGATTGCCGACCGCGTTGCCCATCGCGTGGGCGTATTCGCAGACAAAGAACGGGCGGTCTGAATCTTTCTTGCCGGCCGCTTCAAGACCCTGCACGCTCGGATACATCACCGAATCAACATCGCACGGCTCCCAGTAGCGTTCGTAGTGGATCGGCCGGGTCAGGTCGATGGCGCGCATGGCAGCGGCGCTGGCGGTGAAGTTCTGGCCAGGGCCAGCTTCGTTGCCCATCGACCAGAAGATGATGCTCGCGTGGTTCTTGTCCCGGTGAATCATCCGCTCGACACGGTCGACGTGTGCGGCCTTCCAATCGGGGTTGTTGCCGAGCGACTTCTCCCAGGAGTAGCCCATGCCGTGCGACTCGATGTTCGCCTCATCCATCACGTAGATGCCGTACTCGTCGCACAGCTCGTACCATAGAGGATCGTTCGGATAGTGAGCGGTTCGGACCGTGTTGATGTTGTGGGTCTTGAACAGCTCGATGTCACGAATCATCGAGTCGTACTGGACGCTGCGGCCTCGATCTGGGTCAGATTCGTGGCGGTTGACGCCCTTCATCTTGATCGACTGGCCATTGACGTAGAGCTGGGCGTTCTTGATCTCAACTTCTCGGAAGCCGATTCTCGTTGTGAAGGCTTCAGTCTCCTTTTCACCGTCGGTCAGGGTGATGTTGAGCTGATAGAGGTTGGGGGTCTCCGCGGTCCACTTGCGGGGGCTTGAGACAGGCACCTTGATGCTGAAATTGTCGTCGTCGTGGGCTTCCGAGACGGAAATCGTTGTTGAAACACCCGGCACCGCCGTCCCGTCTAGCTCGGTCAGCTGAACCTTGATCTCCGCCGTATCCCCGTCGCCCGGCGCTTTGTTCGTCAGGTCGAAGTCGATCAGCAGCTCGGCGTTATCGTAGTCTTCGTCCAGGTCTGTTCGGACAAAGAAGTCACGGATGTGGATCTGCGGGCGGCTGTGCAGGTAAACGCTGCGGAAAATGCCGCCAAAGCGGAACATGTCCTGGTCCTCTAGATAGCTGCCGTCACACCATTTAAAGACCTGAACTGCCAGCTCGTTTTCGCCGTCCTTCAGGTAGGGAGTGAGGTCAAATTCTGCAGCGGTCTTGCTCTCCTGGCTGTAGCCGACTTTCTCGCCGTTCACCCAGATATAGAAGCCGGAATAGACGCCGTCGAAGTGGATGAAATTCTGCCGGTCTTCCCAGCCAGCGGGAAGCTCAAAAGTCGTTCGATAACTGCCGACCGGATTGTAGTCGCCGATGAACGGCGGGTCTGTCTTGTGCGGGTAGCGAATGTTTGTATAGATCGGCTGGCCGAAGCCCTCCATCTCCCAGCAGCTGGGGACGCTGATGTTGTCCCAATCAGAGTCATCGTAGCCCGCTTCAAAGAAGTCCAATGGACGGTCCTTCGGGTTGCCGACCCAGTGGAACTTCCACACGCCGTCGAGGGAGAGGATGTTCTGAGAGTCTTCACGCGAAGCGGTGAGCGCGGTCTTGAGATCTCGGTGTGTATAGAACGTCGCGTGGGGCCGCTCTTTGTTGACCGCAAAAACAGCTGGGTTTTCCCAATCTGGAAGGTCTTGCGCGGGTGCAGTACTCATAAGGGCAACGAGGGGGAAGATCAGACTGATCATGATTTTGCTCGAACACCTCGAATCCGTCCCCGTCGAAGGTTTCGTGGTTCTCGGCGACCGGAATCGCCACTCACGAGGATAGCACTCACAAAGACCCTCTTTGGGTAAAACCAGCCCACCCATGAAGCTGCGCGGACTCATTCCAGCCGTCCATACACCTCTGCACGAAGATGGCGCCCTGAATCTGCCTAAAATTCCTGAGTTAGCCGAGACAGTTTTGGCTGATAAACCGGCCGCAGTCTATGTGCTCGGAAGCACGGGGGAGGGCCCATCACTTTCGACGCCAGAGCGTAAGAGTGTCGCCGAAGCATGGATCTCGGCTGTAGGTGGTCGAGTGCCGGTGATTGTCCAGATTGGGCACTCAAGTCTTGCTGAGTCGGTTGAGCTGGGCGAGCACGCTGCCTCTCAAGGTGCCGCTGCCACCTCGGCTGCCCCGCCCTCCTATTTTCCTTTCGGTCGAGCTGAAGAGCTGATCGCCTCATACGCCGCCATTGCCGGATCTGCCCCCGATCTTCCGTTCTACACCTATCACATCCCGCGTCTGACCGGGGTCGGCATCGACCCAACCCTGATCCTCAAAGCGGCAGATGATCGCATTCCGAACCTGGCGGGTGTCAAGTTCAGCAGTTTTGAGTTGTGGCAGCTGCAGGAGTGCATCAAAGGGTTCTCCGGCCGGTTCAATATTCTTTTCGGATCAGACGAAATGCTGCTGAGCGGCATGGCTGCCGGCGCAGATGGAGCGATCGGCTCCACCTACACATATGCTCTGCCGATCTATCGCAAAGTGATCGAGGCCCTCGAGTCTGGAAATATGGAAGAGGCAAGACAGTGGCAGTGGCGGTCTGTACAGATGGTGGGCGCCATCACCAAGCGGCCTGCGATGGCTGCGATCAAAGCCTGCATGAAGATCGTCGGCGGTGTGGATGCTGGCCCAGTTCGGCTTCCTCTGCAGCGGTTGACAGAGACGCAGGAAGCAGAACTCGCCATGGAATTGGATGATCTCGGTGTACGCGACTGGCTGAAAGAGGCTCGCGCATGAAAAAACTCCTCACCCTATTGACAACCTGTCTGCTGGCTATTAGTCTGTCAGCTCAGGAGCTGAAGACCGCAAAAGATCCGCTGAAATGGGGGCAGCTCCCCGAAGTCACAGATCAGTTCGGTCTCGGTGGTCCGATGTCGGGCATCAGCAATGGTGCTCTGATCATGGCCGGCGGTGCGAATTTCCCGAACGGCATGCCCTGGGAAGGCGGCGGAAAGGTCTGGCACGACGACATCTGGGTTCTTCCGACCAAAGAGTCGACGAGCTGGGTTGATGCCGGCAGTCTGCCTCACGAGCTCGCTTATGGCAGCGCAATCACAACCGAGCAAGGGCTCGTGATCCTTGGTGGACAGGACAGCGAGAAGTGCTTCGATGAAGTGCTGCTCTTAAGTTGGGACGCGGCCGCTAGGCAGGTGAAGATAAAGAATCTGCCGAGCCTTCCCAGCCCGACAGCATTTGCAGCCTCAGCCCTGATGGGTGACTCGATTTATGTCGCTGCTGGGTTCGAAACACATGATTCCAACAGCAAGGTCCGCGGGTTCTGGAGACTCAATCTTTCTGAAGAGAAACCGGCTTGGGAAGAGCTTGAGGCTTATCCAGGTGCGCCCCGGGCAAAGGCTGTTGCGGCGGTCCAGTCGATCGACGGCGGCGAGCACTTCTTCCTCTTTTCTGGTGAGGTCAGCGATCCTGAAGTGCCTGGTGTCGAAGGTCTCAGCTACCTAAAAGATGCCTATAGATTTGACCCCAAGACTGAGGAGTGGACGACACTGAACGAGCTGCCCTGGCCGGTGGCCGCCAGCTCAGCCCTACCTCTCGGACAGGGGCACATTATGGTGTTCAGCGGCTCAACAGGCGAGAATGTCACCCAGCCTCCCGCAACCCAGCCGGAGTTTCCGGCCAACGTGCTCGCCTATCACACGATCACCGACACCTGGGTGCACGCCAGCACCCTGCCCCAGGCAGTTGTGACCACCACAGCGGTGAACTGGGACGGTGACCTGGTCCTCACGAGCGGTGAGATCAGACCGGGCGTCCGCACGCGCCAGGTGCAGATCGCGGAAGTGGTCAGTCCAAGGTCAAACTTTGGCGGGATCGACTGGGTCGTGGTCGCGCTCTACATGGGCGGCCTGATCTGGATGGGCTGGTGGTTCAGTCGCAAAGAGAAAGGCACGAAAGACTTCTTCCTTGCCGGCAAGCGAATTCCGTGGTGGGCGGCTGGGCTCAGCATTTACGCCACTCAGCTCAGTGCGATCACCTATCTTTCGATGCCTGCCAAGAGCTTCAGCGGCAACTGGCTGATCTATTGGGCGCTCTTTCCGATTCTTCTCGTTGCTCCATTTGTAGTCAAGCTCTATCTGCCATTCTATCGACGGCTTAACGTGACGACCGCTTACGAGTACTTGGAGAAGCGGTTCGGCATCGGAGTTCGGCTTTACGGCGCTGTCGCGTTCATCGCTTTCCAGCTTGCCCGCATGGCGATTGTGGTGCTGCTGCCGGCTCAGGCTCTTACAGTCATCACTGGAATCGACATCTACGTGGCGATTGCGATCATGGGAGTGGTTTCGATCCTCTACACCGTGTTGGGCGGCATCGAGGCGGTTGTCTGGACCGATGCCCTGCAGGCTGTGGTTCTGCTGATCGGTCTGTTCATCTCGCTTACGATCGTGTTCATGAAGACCGGTGGGCCAAGTGATATGTTCTCAACAGCGATCTCGGCACAAAAGTTCGAGATGTTCACCCACACGATGGATCTGGCCGAAATGGCATGGTGGACCATCTTGATAGGTTCATTTTTTGGCGTGTTGGGGCCTTA
>JALGXY010000431.1 GCA_029824495.1 Fimbriimonadia bacterium | reverse complement strand
TTTCCATCAAGTTCAGGTGCATGATTTGATGCAGCTTGACAAATCTGATGCATAGGTGAGGCACAAAAAAAGACCAGCGCCAATCGGCACTGGTCTTCCTCAGCGAAAAGATTCTGTTCTTACTTGTCTCGAAGCGGGAGGCCGAGCTGCTTGAGCAGGCTGCGCCCTTCTTCGTCGTTCTTAGCCGAAGTGCAGATGGTGATGTCCATGCCTCGGATCTTGTCGAACGAATCGTAATCGATTTCTGGGAACACGAGCTGCTCTTTCAAGCCGACGGAATAGTTGCCTCGTCCGTCAAAGCTCTTGGGCGACAGACCCTGGAAGTCACGCAGCTTAGGCAGTGCGACCATGCAGAGTTTGTCGAGGAAGTCATAAGCTCGATCGCCCCGGAGGGTGACTCTGCAGCCGACCTTCATGCCTTCTCGAAGCTTGAAGTTCGAAATTGACTTTCGGGCAACCGTCGGGACAGGCTTCTGACCAGTGATAGCCGCCATATCCTCCATCGACTTGTCGAGATCCTTGTCCTCTGAACCAAAGGCCATGTTGACAACGACCTTCTCAAGCTTCGGAGCCTCCATAACTGAGCTGAATTTGAATTCCTCCATCAGCTTAGGAAGGACCGTTTCACGATAGATCTTTTTCAGCCGCGGCAGAGGAAGCTTGTTGACTTCACCGGCAGCCGCAATGCTCTTAGTAGATTTTCGAGCCATTAGGATTCATCCTCCTTTGAGTAAGCCGCTTTGTCTTCGATCGACTTGTCAGACTTCTTTGCATAGCGAACAAGCTTGTCGTTCTCTTTTCGTCGTCCGACTCGAGTCGCGTCACCAGATTCCGGATCGATCAGCCTCAAGTTGCTGATATGAATCGGCACCGGGATGCGAAGTCTTGCGGACTTCTCGCCCTGAACTCTTGCCTTCTTATGTTTGATGGCGGCGTTCAGCGGGATGAAGTTCTCCGGATTTTCCGGGTCTTCCTGTACAACCAAAGCTTTCTGGTTCTTCGGGTCGACTGCTGCAATCATTCCTTCCTGGCCCTTGTCTTTGCCAGAAATAATGACCACTTTGTCGCCTGTGCGAAGTTTGGTCTTGATCGGGTTCTTTGCCCGTTTGAGATCAGCCTTTGTCGGCATTGTTAAAGCACCTCCGGAGCGAGTGAAACGATCTTCATGAACACGCCGTCTCGCAGTTCGCGAGCGACGGGTCCGAAGATGCGTGTGCCACGCGGCTCCATGTTCGCCGGGTTGATGATGACGCAAGCGTTGTCATCAAACCGCAGGGTTGATCCGTCTCGTCGTCGCACCTCTTTTTTGGTGCGAACCACTACGGCTCGAATCACTTCACCTTTCTTGATCGGCATATTTGGTGTGGCGGACTTGACCGATGCGACGATCACGTCACCCACCGTACCGAATCGAGGCTGAGATCCCTTGAGAACGCGGATGCACATGACTTCACGTGCTCCCGAGTTATCTGCGACCTTCAGCCTTGAAAACTGCTGAATCATCTATTGCTCCTTTCGCTTTCCTTTTTCAGTCAGAGGGCGCGGATCGTATCTGTTCGAACCGCGCCATTAACTGTCATTCTGTTTCTTGTCCGGCCAACGGCCGTCCAAAATCACTTCACTTTTTCAATGATGCGAGTGACGCGCCAGCGCTTGTGTTTGCTGATCGGTCGAGTCTCCATCACTTCAACTGTGTCTCCTACATCGCAGCCGATCTCGTCATGCGCCTGGATTCGTCCAGTTCGCTTAACGGTCTTGCCGTAGAGTCCGTGCTGCACGCGCCGCACCAGGCTGACGATGACTGTCTTATCCATCTTGTTGGATGAAACGACGCCTCGTCGAACCTTCCGTCTCGCTCTGTTGGTTGTTGTCTTCTCTGTCATTCTCCGGCTCCACGCTTCTTCTCACCGATCACAGTAAGCAATCGAGCGATGTTGTGGCGTCGAATCTTGAGGCTGGCTGTATCGGTGATCTGTCGAAAAACGAGATCACGTCGGGCGCGATAGAGTGACTCCTGTTCCTGCTGGACCATTTCCTCCAGCTCGGGAACACTCTTCTCACGCAGTTCTGATGCCTTAAGCGCCTTCATTTCTTTTCTTATCCTGCCGTCTTAGAGACCGGCGATGTCCTGGAATTCTTCCTTGGTCACGAACTTCGTTTTGATCGGCAGCTTGTGCTGCGCCAGTCTCATAGCCTCTTTGGCTACTTCGACCGGAACGCCGTTCATTTCAAACATGACGCGACCGGGTTTTACAACGGCCACCCAGCCTTCGACTGCAGCCTTACCTTTACCCATTCGCTGCTCAAGCGGCTTCTTGGTATAGGGTTTGTCTGGGAAGACTCGAATCCATACTTTGCCGCCACGTTTGATGTGTCGGGTAATTGCGATTCGCGCTGCCTCGATCTGCCTAGAAGTGATCCAGGCATTGTCCATAGCCATCAGGCCATAGTCACCAAATGAGACCTGGTTGCCGCGCTGAGCGCTGCCCTTACGTCGTCCTCGGAACTGCTTCCGATACTTTGATCTCTTAGGCATCAACATCTTTCTTCACCTCTTCGTCGGTTGTCTTCGGAGCCTGGGGCTCTGCTTCTGCAACAGCAGCCGGCGCATCGGAAGCTTCTTCAGCTTTCTTGCTTGGCTTTCGTCGCTTGGGTGCAAGATCTTCTGGGCCGTGCATCGCAGCGAGCTGCTTTTCGGGCAGAACCTCACCTTTATAGATCCAGACCTTAATGCCGACCGTTCCGTAGATCGTGTAGGCGATGGCCTGTCCGTAGTCGATATCAGCACGCAGTGTGTGCAGCGGAACCTTGCCGATCATATCGCCTTCACTTCGAGCGATATCTGATCCGTTAAGTCGGCCGCTGACCAGAATCTTCATGCCGCGGCAGTTCATCCGCTGAGCACGAGTCATCGACTGGCGCATAGCTCGCCGGTGAGAGATTCGTCGTTCAAGCTGAACGGCGATGTTCTCTGCAACAAGCTGGGCATCCAGCTCAGGCTGCCGAACCTCGGCAACATTGACCTGGACCTGTGCGGTGTCGTCATCTTTGCGCGCCATCTTGTTCAGATCGTGCGAGATAGAGTCGATGCCCTTGCCGCCTCGACCGATGACTGCGCCAGGACGTGAGGTGAAGATTGTCACCTTAATCCTGCTTGCAGCTCGCTCGATTTCAACGCGAGAGACCAGACCCTTTCCGACCCTCTTGCGGAGGAACTTGCGAATCACATCATCAGACTTGAGAGCATCTCGGTACTGCCGCTTCGGGTAGTACCAGTGGCTGTCATGTCCACGAATAACGCCGATTCTAAAACCGATGGGATGAATCTTCTGTCCCATTAGCTCTTGTCCTCGCTGTCGCCTTTCTCAGCTTCTGCCTTCACATCTTCCTCTTCAGCTTTCGCTTCTTCTGCCGGAGCTTCTTCGACCGGGGCTTCCTCAGCTGCCGCTTCTACAACAGCTTCTTCTGCTGCTGTCTCTTCGACGACCTCTTCCTTGGCCTTTTTGGCTTTCTTCTTCTTCGGCTTCGCGAAAGTCGGTCGAGCCTTGGCGGTTGTGCCATGCGGCTTGACTTTCTCTTTGATCTCTGATTCAGCAACAACCACTGTAATGTGGCTGGTCTTCTTTACGATTCGGTTGGCTCGGCCCATAGCACGTGCCTGAATTCGCTTGAAGACCGGGCCCTCATTGACCTGGATCTCGCTGATTGTCAGAGTTTCAGGTCGCATGCCGTGGTTGGCTGCCGCGTTTGCGACTGCACTGGCAATGACCTTCTCCAAAACTTTTGCACCCTTGCTGGGGTGGAAGCGGAGTGTGTTGACAGCCTGAATGGCATTCTTGCCTCGCACATGCGATGCAACAATACGCACTTTTCGCGGCTGAACGCGAACTCCTTTTGCTACTGCTTTTGCTTCCATATCTTGTTCCCGATTCAATCGGTGATTTGAACCTCAGACTGCTGGGGTCAAGGGGATCAACTGTACCCTAGCCCCCAGCCTGGTCTTAGGCTCAAAGCCTATCGAATCCTGGTGCCCCTCTCAGGAATAGTTCCGTCGTGGCCCCGATACGTTCTTGTCGGAGCAAATTCACCCAGTTTGTGGCCGATCATGTTCTCAGTGACAAACACCGGAACGTGCTTTCGACCGTCATGCACGGCGATCGTGTGACCGATCATGTCGGGAATGATCGTGGACCGTCGTGACCAGGTCTTGATCAGCTTCTTATCGCCAGAGGTGTTCATCGCCTCCACCTTTTTAGCCAGGTGGTCGTCGATGAAATAACCTTTCTTCAAGCTTCTTGCCATTGTTCAGTCCTTACTTCTTGCGCCTTCGCACGATAAATTTGTCGGTGCGCTTATTGCGCCGTGTCTTAGAGCCGATAGCCTTGTTGCCCCATCTGTCGACAGGACCCTTCTTACGGCCAACGGGAGATTTAGCTTCACCACCACCGTGGGGATGGTCTCGAGGGCTCTTGACCGTACCGCGGACATGCGGCTTTCGGCCGAGGCCTCGCATCTTGCCGGCTTTGCCGAGCTGCTCGTTCTCGTGCTCTGCGTTGCCGACCTCACCAATTGTGGCCATGCAAGCCAGGTGGATCATTCGCATCTCGCCCGAGGGGAGTCGAAGGGTGGCATAGTTGCCTTCCTTCGCCATCAGCTGAGCACCAGCACCAGCGCTTCGGACCATCTGTCCGCCGCGACCAGCCTGCATTTCGATGTTGTGAACCATCGTACCAAGCGGGATGTTGCGCAGAGGCAGAGCATTGCCGGGCAGGATATCAGCGGAGGCGCTGGACACCACCTGGTCTCCAACATTCAGTTTGTCGGGTGCCAGGATGTATCGCTTCTCACCATCTGCATAGTGCAGAAGTGCGATGCGACAGGTGCGGTTCGGATCGTATTCGATCGCAGCCACTTTCGCTGTGATTTCAGCCTTGTCTCGCTTAAAGTCGATGACTCGATAGCGTCGCTTCTTACCGCCGCCACGATTGAACATCGTGATTCGACCGGTGTGGTTTCGTCCACCGTGCTTCGGGCGCGGCTTAAGAAGGGTCTTTTCCGGTCTCTTCTTGGTGACCTCTTCATAGGTCGAGCCAATCATGTGGCGTCGGCCTGGTGAGGTCGGTTTGTATCTTCGTGTCGGCATTTTAGACTCCGTAATCCTCGAGCATCTGACCCTTGGCGAGAGTGATCACAGCCTTCTTTCGATCGGGCTGATGACCAGGCTGTCGGGCTGATCCCATTCGTCGGCCGCGCTTGCCGGGCATGATTGCTGTCCGGACAGAGACGACCTTAAGTACTTCATCACCTTTTTTGCCAGCATTGTAGATATCTTCAAACGCTTTTCGGATTTCGATTTTGTTCGCATCCTTGGCAACGATGAAGGTGTACTTTCGCTGGATCTGACTCTCGTCGACGATGTTAGGATCGCCGTAGCTCAGAGCCACTGACTTTTCTGTGATGTGTGGTTTAACAATGATGCTGTAAGCGGTCTTCATTTCGTCCACGCCTCCTCAATCTGCTTCATAGCATCCGCCGCAATGACGATTTTGTGTGCTACCAGCAGGTCTCGCGTCGAGAACGGCTCGCCCGTACCTTCACGGTTCGGAGCAGTTCGAACTTCGACGTTCGGGATGTTTCGGAAGCTCTTGTAGGCTGCTTCATCTGTCGATGCCAGAACAACCAGAACGCGTTTCTCGTCGATTGTCTTGCAGGCAGTGAGCAGCGCTCGTGCATCCTTGGTCTTCGGTGCCGCGAACTTGATCTCCTTGATGATGATCACGTCGCCGTCGTTGACCTTGGTGTTGAAAGCTGACATGGTTGCCAAGCGGCGCTCCTTGCGGTTCACCTTCTGGCTGTAGTCTCGAGGCTTGATGGCGTGAGCCATGCCGCCGTGTGCATAGTGAGGAGCTCGGATGGTTCCCTGTCGGGCGTTGCCGGTCTTCTTCTGCTTGTACGGCTTTCGTCCACCACCGCGGGCTTCGCTGCGGGTTTTCGCGCAGTGCGTGCCCTGTCGTGCATTGGCATTCTCTGCCACCACGACTCGGTGAAGAACGCTCTGGGGCACTTCAAGCGAAGCAAGTGCTTCGTTGACTGTGTGCTTTCCTGAGGCCTTGCCGCCTTTGGTATAGATCTGGATCTCTGACATTATCGACTGCTCCTCTTGATGGTGACGAGGCTGCCGTTCGCGCCGGGGACGCTGCCGCTGACCAGAATCAGTCCGCGTTCTGCATCCACCTTAACAATCTTGGTGCCGAGCTGAGTCACAGTGGCGTTGCCAAACTGGCCAGGCCGTCGTGAACCCTTAAAGACTCGCTGTGGGCCGGTTGCACCGTTCGACAGAGGTCGTCGGTGGGTCATGTAGCCGTGAGTCTTCTGCTGGCCTTTAAAGCCAAACTTCTTGACTGCACCAGCGAATCCACGTCCTTTTGTGGTGCCGGTGACAGTGATTTTCTCGCCTGCCTCAAAGATGTCTGCGCTGATCTCCTGACCGAGTTCAAATCCGTCGGTTGAGTTCACTCGGAACTCTTTCAGGTGGCGCACATTTTTAGCGAGGCCTGCTTTTTTGAGGTGGCCATACTTCGGCCAGCTCATGTTCTTTTCGCTGACTTCTCCGAAGCCGACCTGGATGGCGTTATAGCCATCAGTTTCGTCTGTTTTGATTTGGGTGACGACAACTGGCCCAGCCTCAACCACGGTGACGGGAATCATCTTCCCGTCTTCCATGAAGACATGGGTCATGCCGACCTTTGTTCCTAGAATGCCTGTTAGCATGCTTTTTCTCCTTGCTTCATCCGGCCCAGATCAGCTCTTCTGCGTTGCCCTCATTTCTGCATGCCGAGGGGCGCTGCTGTTTCTGTCCTCAGAAGCTTGTTCTTGTTTAAATTGTCTTGATTTCGATGTCAACGCCACTCGGCAGATCGAGTCGCATCAGGGCATCAATCGTCTTGTTG
>JALGXY010000430.1 GCA_029824495.1 Fimbriimonadia bacterium | reverse complement strand
AACGCCGAGCCTCGAATCATTCGAGCAGGCTCGGTCGGGAGATCTCAAGCTCCTGACCCTGCCGAGCAGGGCTGCAGCAGCCACGATGCCAGATGTTCTGATCGAAGATATGACTGAGGGCTTCAAATCGGGCGCACCCTCACTCTTCTCCCCGACTCTGCAGGCCCTGCTTAAGGAGACCTACCAGAGCGGCAAGCAGTCGATCCTGTTCCTCAACAGAAGAGCCTATTCGCCTTTTGTGATGTGCCGTGACTGCGGGCACAAACTCGAGTGTGAAACCTGTGCTGTTTCGCTGGCCTATCATCGAGCCGAGAGCCTGCTGCGCTGCCACCACTGCGACCGAAAAATGAACGTTCCGAACATCTGTCCGGTCTGTGAAGGCGAGCGGATGAAGCCGTTTGGGATGGGCGCCGAGAGGGTTCATGAAGAGGTCCAGCAGCTTCTGCCACAGGCGGCCATTGCTAGACTCGACCGAGACATCGCTCGAAAGAAGGGAGCCCTCGAAGAGATCCTCACTCGGTTTCGTGGCGGGCAGACCGATGTCCTGGTCGGCACTCAGATGGTCGCGAAGGGCCTCGACTTTCCCAATGTGACTCTGGTCGGAGTGATCGCAGCGGACATCTCGCTCAACATCCCGGATTTCCGCGCTTCAGAGCGCACGTTTCAGCTCCTCTCGCAGGTGGCTGGCAGGGCAGGACGTGGCGACCACCATGGCCGAGTTGTGATCCAGACGTTCAACCCTCTGCACCCGGCTGTCTTGGCGGCAAAAGATCACGATTACGAGGAGTTCTTCGAATACGAAATCGAGCAGCGAAAGCTGGCTGCCTACCCGCCCTTCTGGCGTCTCGTGAACATCCTCTGCACCGGCAAGGATCGAGAATCGGTGATGCGCTTATCTGCCGCCGCCGCCCAAAAACTCAGGGTGGAGGTCACGAACGGTGATGTGTTGGGTCCGGCATTCTGCCCGATCGAGAGGATCAAAGGGAGCTGGCGCAGACACATCATGATCAAGCTCCCGCTCGAAGCCGATGTTGAGCCGATTCGGGGCGCGGTGGAAGGCTTGAAAGAAAAGGATGCTCGCCTGGCGATCGACGTCGACCCTTACACGCTTTCCTGAGGGTCCGGAAGCCTCTGTCTTGTGATCATCAGGCCGCTGATGACGCAGACGCCAGCTGCAACGTAATAGGGCAGGCCTGGCTTAACGTCGAAGAGGATTCCGCCAATAAGTGGGCCGACCGCAAATCCGATTCCGCGGGCGCTCTGCATCAGTCCAAAGAGCTCTCCTTGGCGGTCTTCCGGAATCACGCGGCTGCAGACGCTGTTGATGGCCGGACTGCTGATTCCCGTGCCGATTGCGAAAAGTAGGCTCGGGACAAAAACAAAGGCAAAGTTTGGTGAGAAGGGCCATGCAGCCAGACCGAGTCCGAGCCCAAAGTAGGAGAAGACGAGCGCGCGTTTCTCCCCGAGCTTATCCAAGATCCACTTCAGCAGAAACGCCTGGATGACCAGCGCAAGCGCGCTCTCAAAACCGAATACAAAGCCGAATTCAGCCTGAACACTCTCCTGCCCGAGAATGACTCTGAGCAGCCGACCAAACGTGCCCTCAAGCATCGCCAGGGAGAACCAGGCGACGCTGGCGGCTGTCATGAGTGGGATCACGGCAGGGAACGCTTTCAGCAAGGATCCGCCGGCAAGTGAGAACTTGTCTTGCGACAGCTCTCCCTTTGGCATATCTGCGAAAATGAGAACCAAAATGACGCCCAGCACCGAAAGTCCACAGCCTGTCAGCCCTAGCACCTCCTGGCCGAAACCAGGCCGAATACCATCAAAGTGTTTGGCGAGCGGGCCGCCCAGCACCGGACCGATGATCAGGCCGGTCATGATCGCTGCACCAATCCTCCCAAGCGCGACGGTTCGATCAGTTCCGCCAAATCGGGTTGAGATGGCGGCCTGAGCCGCCGCGACATTTGCGGACCCAAAACCTGCGATCAGCCGACTGACGAGCATAAGCACGAAAGAATCAGCGAAGGCATAGACCGCCATGCTGGATGCCGAAAGAAGTGTGCAGGCGATGAAGATCGTCTTTGTGCCGAGCCGATCGCCAAGCCGCCCCCAAAGAGGAGAGGCGATCGTCTGGACCACGAATGTAGAGCCGAGAATCAGGCCGATGATCCAGCCAACGCTGGCGACATTGGCTGCCTTTCCGATGTCTTCTGCACGAAGCTGAAGATCGATGAGAATAAATGAAAACCCGATCAGGTCAAAGAAAAGGGCCGCCCACAACGGCCACTGAATCGATCGGACTTTCTCGGAATTCATGAGGCGTCAGGCGATCCAACCCATTTGTCTTCTTTGAAGAAAAAGCAGCCCGAGCTCATCTCGGTTGGAGCCATGGTGAGCTCCATCGGCTTTGATTCAACGCCTGCGTGGCTGGCGAGCATCTCATTCAGCTCAATCAGCATCGCTCGATTGTAGCCGGGCCAGACCTTGGCGATCTGCTTCTCCTGATCGATGAAATAGACGTATACAGACTGCGGAGCGCTGTAAGCCTTGAGTGTGTTCATCTCAGGGTCTGCCAGCAGATCGAAAGGAAAACCGAGGCTCTTATGATAGTAGAGAGCCTGATCGCGATCAGAGTCGATCACACCGACAAAGGTGGCCGAATCTGAAAACCGATTGTGGAGTTCGTTGAAAAATGGCTGAGCTTCGATGCTGCAGGGACACTCGTCTTTGGTGGTGACAAGGATCACCGGCCCATGCTCGAGCAGTGAGTCCAGAGAGACGGCTTCGCCGTGAGTATTGGTCAGCTCGAAGTCAGGGGCTGGTTTGAGCCTCTGGGATTCAGCATCTTCAACCATCTCATCTGTTACAGGATGGCGCGGTTCGGTCAGCAGATTGGGAGCATTGCTGATTGCCGGGGGCTGAAGCCTGCTGACATAGATGCCGGCCCCCACGATCAGGAGGCTGGCGGGAACCGTGATAAACCACAGTTTGGACATCCGCGTCCATTCTATTCCAACACTGGCCCAAGACCTTGGGCAGGTTCGACGCCTATGCTAGACTCCTGCCGATGGCCCAGCGCCTCCCTGACTGGCTCACTATTCGAGTTCCGCGCCCCGACACAATCAAACAGGTCGAGGGCATGATGCGGGGCAAAAACCTGCACACTGTCTGTGAGTCCGCACGGTGCCCCAACCTTGCTGAATGCTGGTCGAAAAAGACCGCCACATTCATGATTCTGGGCAACACATGCACCCGTTCTTGCGGTTTCTGCGCGATCAAGGTTGGCCGCGGTGAACAGCTCGATCCAGACGAGCCAGAAAACGTTGCCGAAACCACCGAAAAGCTCGGCCTCAAGCACATTGTTGTCACCAGCGTGACCCGAGATGACCTCAAGGATCAGGGTTCAGATCAGTTCAATAAGACCATCGCAGCGATCCACAGAAGACTCCCGGACGTTATTGTTGAGGTTCTCACGCCCGATTTCAAGGCCGACCGAGCCTGTATCACCAATGTCTGTGATGCTCATCCCGAGATCTACAATCACAACGTGGAGACTGTCGAGCGACTGCACACGATCGTGCGGCCTCAGGCCAAATACGAGCGCTCACTCCAGGTTCTCAAGATGGTCAAAGAGATCGACCCGACGATCTATACCAAGTCGGGCATGATGCTCGGACTTGGCGAGACCCAGGAAGAGGTCATCCGAGTGCTCAAGGATCTGCGGAAGAATGACGTCGATGCGCTCACGATTGGCCAGTACCTGCGGCCGACGATGAAGCACCTTCCGGTTGTTGAGTACATCCAGCCCAAAATCTTCAAGGAATACGAAAAAATCGGAGAAGATCTCGGTTTTGCGTTCGTAGCCAGCGGCCCATTCGTCAGAAGTTCGTACAATGCAATTGCCTTTAGTGAAAAGGTGATGAAGGAGCGGCTGGATCGGATGGAGCAGCCTGATGCTGCAGCAACTCAGGCCTGATCCGCGATAGCCGGATCAATTTTGCTGGCTCTTCACTGGATCTGGCGAACACTCTTGAGCTCATCAAGAGTGGTCGCGGCCTTGGCACCGATACTTCTGATCGGTGCAATCGGCGGAAGCTATCTATTCCGGTGTATCAATTTTCTGCTCTCTCCTGGCAGGCCGGTGATTCTGCGGCACGGGACCCCGGGAGGCGTGGTGACTATTACGGCCACGTCGTTTGCTCTCGATCCTGAGACAAGGCGACTGACACTCCACAATCTTAAGGTCACCGACCCGGCCGGAGTCGAGTTCTTCTCGACGATACGGCTGAGAGGTCAACTCGTTCGTGGTGTTCCAAACCTAACGATCGACGAGGCGGACCTTGTGCTCGAGCGGCTGGAAGACGGCGATCTCGCTCTATCAAAGTTGAGCGATCCAGAGGGGTCTGGAGATGGCAGATGGGCTGTCGAGTGCCGCCAGCTCAATCTCACCTATATCGATCGAACCGGAGAGCAGACTCTTGTTCGGTCAGGGGCCCTAAGCGGGCTGCGGGCTGCCGGCGGTTCGGGCGGCCTATCGATGAAAGGCGTCGCCTCCTCGGTGGATTTCAAGAACATTCCGATCAAGGCACACGTGGGCGAAGAGTCGGGTCTATGGCTGGCTGGCGAGTTTGACAACATTGACCTGATGACCCTAAAGCCGATCACCGAGCGATGGGTGCCAACGGAGTCCTTCGATTTAAAAGCCTTGACTGCAGGCAGTCTCCGGCTGACCGGCGCGGCACAGGTGACGCTTGAACCGGATTCTGAGCCGATCGTCGAGGGTGACCTCAGAATCTCCGGGACAGATGTTGAATGGGATGCAGAGCTCCCGCCGATCGACTTTTCTGGCAGTTTAGGGATCCGAGGGTCGCAGGTCTCGTTTAAAGGTACAGGATCTGCACCGGGCCTCACGGCAACCTTCGATGGTGGCGCTTCACTGGCTGATGGCCAGCAGGCTGCCGGATCAGTGACGCTGCAGGTGACCGACTCAGCCGCTTTGTGGCCTGAGATGCAGGCCCTGATCCCCGAAGATCTCGGTGCAGCCGGAGTGACGGCAGATGGGGTTATGGCGTTCGATAATGGAGCGATCCAGTTCCAGGGCGACATTTTTGCTGAGGAGACTGCCTGGACGGACTATCGTGTTGAAGATGCCTCTGCGAAACTTGAATGGGGTGATGACACAGCCACGATTCACATCGAATTTCTTAATCTGTTCGATACGCGAGTCTCTGGTTCAGCCTCGATCAACACTCAGACTGGCGAGCTGAAAGGGTTCTTATCCTCGGACAACCTTGACCTTGCTGAAGCTGCGTCAAGGGTTGGGTTCTTGGAGAATGTTCAGGTGGCTGGAATGGCTGATGTCGAAGCGGTTGTGGCCGGAACGCTCGACGAGCCGATTGTCGACCTCTCTGTCGAGTCTCAAGCAGACATCAGCTACACGGGCGGATCGTTCAAGTTTGACCAGATCGGTCTGCGGGGAAGCCTCAATGGCTCGCAGTTTGAGCTGAACAGGCTCTCTGCCGACGGCCCAAACGGACTGGTGGCAGGCACCGGCACGATCGACCTTGAGACAAAGCAGATCGATCTCGAAGCGACACTGAACGGACTTCCGATCAGCACGGTGGTGGAGGGCATGAGCGGATCTGCTTACGCCTCTGCTTCGGTCCAAGGAACATGGCTTGAGCCTCTTGCACAGGGTCGAATCGAAGTCTACGAACTTCAGGCTGGTGACCTGGTCGTTCCTCAGCTTCTCATTGACGTCCGGGCCGACAACGAAGCGATGACTGCTGACTCAGTTGTGGCCCAGCTCGGTTCTGGCAGGCTCGACGGCAACGCAGCCTGGGAGTTTGAAACCGATGAAGTCAGCGGGTTCTTCTCTCTGATGGGCATCGAGATTTCAGACTGGGTCGAGACAGGGATCAGCGGACAGGTCGAAGCACGGGAGATTCAGCTCAGCGGATCGGTATCGAATCCGATTGCGGAAGGGCAGGTTGAGGGCAGAGGCATCGTCGCTCAAGGCGTCGTCATCGATCAGTTCAGCGCCGATTTTGAAGCGGATTCCGAGCTGATCAGCACCTCGAACTTCAATGCCTCTGTGGGAGAAGGATTGATCACCGGTTCCGGTGTTTACGCGTTCTCTTCCGGCACTGGAGGAGGTTCGCTTTCAGCCGCAGGGATTCCGCTGGATCGTATGCCCGTAAAAGGAGACGCAATCGATCTTGATGGTGCTGTTGATGGTCAGGCCGAAGTGCGGATCGAGCGCGACAACATCGTTGCCGACTTGAGCGGTGACTTCAACGATGTCCTGATCAATCAGTTAAACGCCGGCTTCGGCAACTATGACTTCCATCTTTCAGATGGAGTCGTTTCAGGCTCTGCCCAGTTGGGCAGCCTCGACCGATACGTTCTCCTCGATCGGTTGTCTTACGACCTGAACGCCAAGAACATCGACAGTCACGCAACATTCTTCAACTTTGGGTTCGCCGAAGCGATCGAGCTGCTTCAAGATCAGATGACCGCTCTGCCGATCGATGTTCAAGATCTTCTGCTCAGCGCAGACGGTGCAATCAACGCCGATTTTTCGGTGGTTGGCTCAGTGGATGATCCGTCGATTGATGTCGACCTTCTGCAGTTCAGCAGCCTGACGCTGCGGGGCCGGGAGGCTGGAATCGTTGAATTGAACGGTACTCGAAATGCCGGTGCTTGGGAGATCGAGGCTGCGTCCTGGCACAGCCCCGACAGCGAGACGGGCGTCTTCAACGGGTCGGGCGGGATGGATCTTGACGGCCAGCTCAATGTTCAGGGGTCTGTTGCCAATTTCGACCTCAACTGGATCACTGCGTTCATCCCCTCTGCGCCGAGTCTTATTGGCAGAGCAGACGAGATGACCGTCGTCGCACGCGGGACTCTGGAGCAGCCCGAGATTCAGGCAAGCCTCTCAGCGAGTATTGAAGGCTGGATTGGAGATGATGAGCAGC
>JALGXY010000429.1 GCA_029824495.1 Fimbriimonadia bacterium | reverse complement strand
AGTTCCTGCGGACAGCTGCAATAATCTGTGCAACCTGGTCGCCGCGGCCAGCCAGCTTGCCGTGATTCTCCAGCGCCAGCTTAATGCCCTTGGCATGGGCAGCATCTGCAGCAGCAGTCAAGCCCTCTACAATCCACCCCATCGCATCCTCGAAGCTGATGCCCTCGGCCAGGTCCCCAGCAAAGACCCGCACGACTTTGGCGTCGTAGTAGATCGCTTCGTCGATCCCAAAGAGGATCTTCTGAAGCTCTTTAGCCCGCTTTTCAGGGTCGGGGTTGGCAAAGTTATTCCCGACCGAAAAGACCCCACAAGGGAGCCCTGCTTCGGCGAGCGCCGCCTTCACCTTCGGGCGGTCTTCATCAGCATTTTTGTAGAAGCAGTCGAGAAGTTCGACGCCATCAGCGCCAATCTTCTTGGCCTCGGCAATAAAGCCAACGATGTCCATTTCGCCTGCCCAGACTCGGGCGGCATAGCTCCACATACTGACGCCAAGCTTCATCAAACTTCTCCGGTCGTGTTCATGACCGAAATCGCCGTTTCAGGCTGATCACCGCTGATCGTCTGCGAGACCTTGCCGGCCGTGACAGCGAAGATCACTGTGCCTGCGATGCAGATCATCAGAGCGGCCTTCAGGCCGAACTTCATTGGGGCGGCCTGCGTCGGAATCGGACCCTGATTCTCAACAAACGCGGCATGCATGATGCGCAGATAGTAGAACGCACTGGCGACACTTGCTGCCGCAAGAATGATCGCGAGAGTGGTGAACTCCGCTTCGAGAGCACTCTGGAAGATCAGCAGTTTGCCGAAGAATCCAGCAGCTGGCGGAATGCCGATCAACGAGGCCATGAAGACCACGAGCGCGCCTGCAGCGAGCGGCGAGTTCTTCCACATGCCATAGAGGTCTTCAAACCGTGTGCCTTCCTTGCCATTCTTGGCCACGATCGAAATCGCAGCAAAGGCGCCGACTGTCGCGATTGAGTAGACCACCAGATAGAAGATTGCTGACGTGAAGTTTGGATCACCCAGCTCATAGTCGGCCAGGAACGCGACCACCAGATAGCCAGCGTTGGCGATCGACGAGTAGCCGAGCACTCGCTTGACATCTTTCTGAACCAGGGCAGAGAGACTGCCGATAGCCATCGAGAGCACAGCGATAGCAACCAGCAACGGCTGCCAATAGATTTCGATGATAGCGAAAGAGGAGAGCACCCGAATCGCTGCGACCAGAGCTGCCGCCTTAGAAGCGGTCGCCATGAACGCGGTGACATTGGTGGGAGCACCCTGATAAACGTCCGGTGTCCACTGATGGAACGGCGCCAGCGCCAGTTTGAAACCGAGCCCAACCAGCATCATGATTATCGAGATAACCAGCAGATTCTCTTCACCATGGAAGTGATCCGGCATGTTGCTGAGATGCAGCGAGCCGGTTGCTCCAAAGAACATCGCGATGCCGTACAGCAGGAATGCGGATGCGAACGCACCGAGCAGGAAGTACTTGAGCGCAGACTCTTCTGACTTGTGCTCCTGACGGCTGAGGCCAGCCATACAGTAGAGCGCGATGCTGAGCACCTCAAGCCCGAGGAAGATCATCAGCAGGTTGTGGCTCGTCGCCATGATCATGCCGCCAGCGGCAGACCAGAGAGCAAGCGGATAGAACTCGCCAAAGGCGATCTTCTTCTGCCGCATGTACGGTTCGCTGAACAGCACGGTCAGGAAGGTGACGCCGACCAGAACGAGCTGCGTCACCAAGCCCATCGTGTCGCGTACAACAAGACCGTTGAGAGTTTCACCTGCGGGTGAGCCGAGCTGACCGATCAGGTTGAAAGCTGTCCAGCCGAGGCCGGCCAGCGTCACACCCACGATCAGGTTGTTGTTCTGCTTGGGCCAGAACATCTCAATTATGAGAGCCACACAGCCGGTGAGCATCATGATGATGACCGGCATGATCATCGCCCACTCAATTGCGGGCATCGTCGCTTCAGTCATCAGCTAGCAGCCTCCATCTGATCGTACTTCTCTGAAAAAATCACGTCTGCATCGGGCGAACAGGCGGCCAGGCACCCTGGTCGGATATCCCGAACCTCGCTCGGCCTTCGCTCCGGATCGGACCATGCAAAGATGGCCGCCGGAATATCACAGACAAAATCGAGATAGGCGTCCTTGGTCGATTTGATCCAAAGGACATTGAGGGGCGCATCGGAGATCTCCTCCATCAGCGCTCGGTCAACTTCGAGGTAGTAGCCGCCGAACTGCATCGGACTGCAGTCGCTCGGCGAGGCTCCTTCAACCTCGTAGCAGATGCCGTCGGCACCCGCGGCCAGCGCATCCTTCGCTTCGGCTCGGGCTGCCTCTGTAAACTCGGCGAGCTTAGCGTTGCCCGTCTCCGGGTCGTCATGCAGAAGCTGGTTGAGGTCGATCCCTTGTGCAGCCGCGCGGCCATAAGGACTCACGACCCGCACCATCACTGCCTGATCACCAGTCACTTCGTGCTGAAAGCTGCTCGAACTCGGGCAGATGCCGTCAGCCTCTGCGTGAGGTTCACAGACGAGGATCGGCTTGACCGATCGGTCACCTGAGGCGACTGCCATTAACCGGTCACGTCCGCTCAATGCTCTTCCTCCTCTTCTGCGTGATCATCGCCTTCTTCACTGTGATCGTCGCCGTGATCGTCACCGTGGTCATCGCCGTGCCCCATCTCTTCGGGGCCGGGAAGCTCAACAGCGATCTCGGTGGCGAGGAAGTGGTGATTCGCCTTCGCCACCAGCTCGCCAGGATAATCTTCGTGCCAGCCGCCAGTTTCGGTCCGCTCAGCCACGCGCATCAGATCACCGCTGTCACTGATCTCATGGGTCGGTTCAGCCCAGCTCGGTCGTTGACCGCCGTCGTTGATCGCCATCATGCGAGCAGCAGCGATCGACTTTTCGAGCGGCTTGAGGAAGGTGTTCGGATAGAGGCCGCCCCAGAAGATGAAGAGGACAAAAACGCCGACCAGGCCGATCTCCCAGCCCTTTAGATCTTTAAGCCGCTTCAGCTTGTCGTTGGTGATCGGTCCGTAGAACGTCTTCTGGAACATGATCAGCAGGTAGACCGCCGCCAGGATGACGCCGAGTCCTGCGAGAACCGGAAGGATCCAGTGGATGCCGTACAGTCCGGCTGCACCGGTCTGGAACGAGCCGATAAGAGCGAGGAATTCGCCGATAAAGCCGTTCGTGCCCGGGAGGCCGACGCTCGAAAGCATCACGATCAGGAACAGAGCTGCGTAGATCGGCATTTGAGCCTTGAGGCCGCCGAGATCCTTGAACGCCCTCGTGTGAATTCGCTCATAGATCAGGCCGATCATCAGGAAGAGTGCGCCTGTGCTGATGCCGTGGTTAAGCTGCTGATACGCACCGCCCATGAGGCCAGAGTGGTTCAGCGAGAATATGCCGAGCACCACAAAGCCCATGTGCGAAACCGAGGAGTAGGCGACCAGCTTCTTGATATCGGTCTGCATCGCAGCCACGATCGCTCCATAGATGATGCCGATCACGGCCAAGATCATGAAGAGCGAGGCGAAATCTCGACTCGATTCAGGGAAGAGCGGCAGCAGGAATCGAAGGAAGCCGTATGTGCCCATCTTCAGCAGGACACCGGCCAGGATGATCGAGCCTGCGGTTGGCGCCTCTGTGTGAGCATCCGGGAGCCACGTATGGAACGGGAACATCGGACACTTGACCATCAAGGCCAAGGCGAACGACCAGAATATAATCGGCTGCAGCTGCATCGCTCCAGCCCAGAATGAGCCGTCAGCAACCGCGGCCTGGATCGCCACAAGGTCGAAGCTCCAGACACCAGTCGTCGCTGCGTAATGCTTCGCCATCGCGACGATGCCGATCAGCATAAAGACCGATGCGGCCAACGTCATGATGAAGAACTTCTTCGATGCGTACTTCCGGTTCGCTCCGCCCCAGATCGCGATCAGCACGAACATCGGGATCAGCGACAGCTCGAAGAAGGTGTAGAAGAGCACGAGGTCGAGCGACATAAAGACGCCGAGCATCGCAGTCTCCAGCAGGAGCATCATGCCGAAATAGGCGCCCGCCCGCTTCTCAACGTAGACGCTGAAAATCAGCGACAACAGCATCAAGAGCGTGGTTAGCAGCACCATCCAAAAACTGAGCCCGTCGATGCCCACGTGATAGCCGATGCCGAGCTGAGGCAGCCATTCTGCCTTCTCGACCAGCTGCATGTGGAACGTGCCCGATTCAAACTGATTGATCAGCCCGAGCGAAGCCACAAATGTGACGCCGGAGAACAGGATCGCAAGCCACTTGATCGCCTTGTGATACTGCGACGGTACGAGCGCAATCGCAACGGCACCGAGCAGCGGAATCAGCAGGAGGGTTGAGAGAATTCCCATCTTAGTTGAAGACCCCCAGTTTGAGGATCGCAAGAACGATCAGGAGAGCAGCACCGAGGTGCATCAACACCGCGTACTGCCTGACCAGCCCTCTGTTTTGTGGAGAGCGCAGAGCTCCTCCAATTCCTTTTGACAAGACTCCGATGCCGTTCACCAGACCGTCGACCAGGTTGACGTCGATCCAGGTGAGGAACTTGCCGAGACCGCGTCCTGCAGCGCTTGAGCCGTCTGTGAAGACACTATCGATGCCGAACTGATTGAGAGCTGAGCGTCGGAACTTGCTCCAAGCCTTCATATCCCAGCCTTCAGCCTTCGGCAGGCCCTTGCGGTACCAGTAGATGCCGATGCCGAGACCGAGTAGGAAGACACCGATCGCGACCGGGATCAACTGTTCGTGGCTCAGCAGGCCGCCATGATGAACTTCTGGCTCGTGACCGGTGATCCACTCTTGGAAGTGAGAGTTCATCGGCTTGGCGAGCAGCCAGGTGCTGGCGACAGCAAGCAGAGCGAGCGGCATCCACATGCTGACCGGCACCTCTTTCGGCTCATGACTCTTGTCGAGATCGTGGTGGTGCTCTTCTTCGTGTGGCAGAGCCTTCATCTCATCATCCGACATGAAGAACCTGTGCGCATCGTGGGCCGGTGCGGCCGGCAGAGCCTCTTCGTGATGAGGATGATCGTGGTGAGCTGGTTCGATTTCGAGCCAGCGCCCCTTGCCCATAAAGGTGAGCCACATCTGCCGGGTCATATAGAAAGCGGTGCAGAAGGCGGCAATCAAGCCGATAATGCCAGCCAATTCACCGAAGGAGATGCCGAGCGACTCGATCTGGTAGGTCGTGCCGCCGCCCATCGCCGCGCCGATGATCGCCTCTTTTGAGTACCAGCCAGCAAACAGGAACGGTGCTCCGATCAGGGCCAAGAAACCGATGGTCATCAGAATCGTGGTGATCGGCAGTTTTTTCCAGAGACCGCCGTAGTTCCTCATGTCCTGGTTGTGGGCCATCGCGTAGATGACCGAACCACTGCAGAGGAAGAGCAGAGCCTTGAAGAAGGCGTGTGTGACAACGTGGAACATGCCCGCCCAGGCAGCACCAACGCCGCACGCGATAAACATGTAGCCGAGCTGCGAGACCGTTGAGTAGGCCAACACCTTCTTGATATCTGTCTGACCAAAAGCGATGAGAGCGCCCAAGAGCGCGGTGATCGCACCGATCAGAGCGACGATCGACATGGCGATCGGGGCCTGAGCAAACAGCGGCGCCATTCGCGTCAGAAGCACGACACCAGAGGTGACCATCGTCGCCGCGTGGATCAATGCAGATACCGGTGTGGGGCCAGCCATCGCATCCGGCAGCCACACATAGAGGGGGAACTGCGCGGATTTGCCCATCGCGCCCACAAAGAGCAGCAGACAGATGATCGTGGTCTCGAATCTGAACGTGGCGAAGATCGTCTCAGCGTGCGGAAGGAAGACGTCATAGCTGAGCCAGCGGGATTCTTCGATTCCGAGCGCTGTCAGGTTGCCCGCCAGGATGTAGACCAGATAGAAGAGGCCGAGGGTCAGGCCGAAGTCGCCGATGCGGTTCGCAATGAACGCCTTGTTGGCAGCCTTCGAGTTCGCCTTATCCTTGTACCAGAAGCCGATCAGCAGGTAGGAACAGACGCCGACGCCTTCCCAGCCGATGAAGAGCATCGCCAGGTTGTTGCCCATGACGAGCAGCAGCATAAAGGCGATAAACAGGTTCAGATAGGTGAAGAACCGAGAGAACTCTTTGTCCTCCCACATGTAGCCTGCTGCATACCAGTGGATCAGACCGCCGATGCCGGCCACAACCATCGCCATCGTTACCGAAAGCGAGTCGATGCGAAGCTCGAACGGAATCGAAATGTTCTGCAGACTGATCCAGTCGAAGATCAGAACCGGTTCGAAGATCGCGCCCTCAGAAAGCTGAAGCGCGTAGCCGCCAGCAAGAACAGCAGCGATCAGGACAAACGCTGTCGCGCCGATGCCGATGATCCTCTGCCCGGCTGTCTTGCCCAGGTTCTTGACCATCGTTCCGCCGAGCAGAGCCCAGACGATCGAGCCGAACAGCGGCAGGAACAGGATCAGGAATGACCAGGACGGATCGAGGGTTTTCAGAAAGTCCATCTTCTCATCAGCCTCCCATCTCGCTCATATCGTCGATGTCCACTTCGTTTCTCAACCGGAAGATCGCCATGATGATGCCGAGCCCGACAGCGACTTCTGCCGCTGCGACCGCCATAACAAACACGACCATGATCTGGCCTGTGGTGGCAGCCTGGGCCACATCACCGTGAAACGGCAGATGCTTGGCAAACGCCAGGAAAGTCAGGTTGACCGCGTTGAGCATCAGCTCGATGCACATGAATACAACCACTGGGTTCTTGCGGACACCGACACCCACCGCGCCGATGACAAACATCAGAGCTGAGAGCACCAGGTAGTTCGTAAGAGGAACCACGGCCTCGGCGATCATGGGAGCGAAGCTCATCATGAGACCTTCCTCTTGGCCAGCATGATTGAGCCGACCACACCGAGTGTCAGTAGAACGCCGGCGATGACAAACGGCCAGACGTACTCACTAAAGAAGAGT
>JALGXY010000428.1 GCA_029824495.1 Fimbriimonadia bacterium | reverse complement strand
TTCAGCTTGGCATCGATCTGGGAGCTGAGGCCTTGACGGAAGCTGCACACAGTCTTCACCTCGGCGAAAAGACGGGAATCGATATCGCAGGCGAAACCGAAGGCAAAGTTCCCACTCCAGATGACATCAGGAAGCTGAGCGATGAGCGCAAGTGGTTTACGGGAGACACAGCCAATATTGCGATCGGTCAGGGTGCTCTGGCCGTGACTCCAATTCAGATGGCAACAATGATGGCGCTGGTCGCAAACGAAGGAAAAGCTTATCGGCCTCACCTGCTCAAGTCGGTCCAGCCGGTTGGGGGTGAGTCTGTTCCGACCACGCCGATTCAGAACGCTGAGGTTGATGCTCCAGTGCAGTTTTGGTCCGACATCAAGACAGCCCTGAATCGAGTGGTTTCACCGACCGGAACCGCCTGGCGTGCTGTCATTCCGGGCCTCGAGTGGGCGGGAAAGACAGGCAGCGCTGAGCACAGACGTGGCGAGGAGACGCACGGCTGGTTTGTCGGCTTTGCCCCTGTCGATGATCCTCAGATCGCCATCGTAGTTATCGTCGAAGCATCGGGGCATGGCGGCGAAGTGGCTGCGCCGATCGCAAAAGAGATCGTCCAGCTCCACCTGTTCGGCCCGCCTCAGTCGTCAGAGGGCGAGAGCTCGGCCAGCGCATCGGAGAATTCGTTGACGGCAGCAGATCCCAGCGACGGGTCGGCTCCTTCTGTCGAGATCAGCAGCTCGGCTGCCGACAGCCCTTGATTCAGAATCTCGACCGCTTCATCACGGTCAATCCCTGAATAAGCGAGATCCTGTGAGGCATAGAGGATCACCTGAGGAACGGTTGTCCTTCGGAAGTCGAGTAGCCCTTCGACCGCCTTGCTGAGGTTTTCCGTCCGGTCGAGCCCCAGCGAAGCGAGCCAGAGCCTCGCCTTAAAGGTCTGGACCGGCACAAATTCTGCCAAAGCTCTCACCTGGAAATAGGGTGTCTGTTCAACTGCGACGAGCCGTCTGGCCGTCTCAATCGCCTTTTCTTGATCGCCCAGCTCTTCCTGAGCTAAGTAGAGCATTTCGAGCGCCGCGAGGTTGTTCGGATCTCTAACGAGCCCCTGCTCAAGAACACTGACCGTCTGGCCAGGCTGCCCCTCTGCAGCATGTACGGCAGCCAGAGCTCGATGGTGCTTGATGCTGGGTGCATTTGTAACGGCTCGCAACAGCGCAGTCTTCTGCCGGGCGGGATCTCGCGTATAGCGCGACGAGAGGTAGATCAGCTCGCCGTCACGCGAAGATTCAGCCTGCTTCAGACTCGTCTCAAGTGCAGCCTGATCAGAGTTGACCACCGCTGTGATCAGGTTCGAGCGTGCCATCTCGCTGCTGGATGAGAGACTGAGCAGAAGCAGCGGAATCGCGCAGAGAAGCAGCACCAGTCCAAAGCGGAAGCCCTTCGGCATCAGCTCGGGACGCGAGCCGTCCGTTGAGAGATTGAGACCGATGCCGAGAACGGCAAACAGAATAATGCCGATGCCGATGTAGGCAAAGCTGCTCTCAACCAGTCCATGAGCACCGACTGCCAATAGACAGCCGAACGTTCCAGCGCGGAGCACGTTTTGATCGGTTGAGAGTTTCCTTGCTCCCCGGAAGATCTCGATCACCCAGAAAACTGCCATCCCGAGCACGAGCAGCAGCGAGATTATGCCTCCCTCAAATGCAAGCTGTAGGTAAGCCTGGTGCGCGGTCTCTGTCGGCATCACGAGGCCGGGTCTGGCGCTCTCTTCACCAAACGTACCTGGTCCCCAGCCCAACGGCTTTTTCTGAACGAGCTCGGCTGCCGATTTCCAAAGATTGATGCGGAAAGCCTGCGACTGCGTCGCCTCGGCTGCCTGCCCCCCAACTCGGGCAAGAGCTCCCGCTCCTTCGCCCGCTGGCGCCTTGGTGAGGGCGAATCCCATAAGGGCTGCGACAGCCAGCGGCACAAGGGCCGTCAAGACTTTTTTGCCGCCTTTCCAAGCTGTCATCGCGCCGAGCATGCCGAGTACTCCAACTCCAGCAGCGAGATAGCCGCCCTTGCTCTGAGTCAAAACGAGCCCAAATGCGATCAGAACGGCACCGACTCCGTAGAGCAGCTTTTCCTGTTTTCTCGCCACCTGGACGATCAGCGCCAGGCTCAACGGAAGAGCGGCGCAGAGCAGTCCTGCAAGCGCATTCGGCTGGTGCCACCGGGAGAAGATACGGTAGGTCGGCTCCACCCGGAAAATCTCGAGATAGTCGCGAATTCCAATGAGGGAGATCAGAGCAGCGCCGATTACAATGGCAGTCAATGCCATCTTTGGACCGTGTCGACGTCCGACACAGGCAACCGCCAAAAAGAAGACGCAGGCATATACAACCCAATGCAGCCAGGCATCGAAGCTGGCGACCTTAAACTCCGATCCGGCGACCGCGAACCCGATTATCAGCACCGCCAACGGCAGCATCAGGCCGACAGATTGCCGCGGAATCGTGACCGCACGGTTAGAGAGCAGGTTGTAGGCGAGCCCGCCGCAGATCAGCAGGCCGAGAATCAGCCGGGTGGTCAGCGGGCTTTCTGATCCGCCGAGCAGCGCATTGCCGAACCCGGCTCCCGGCTGGGCCATGAAGGAGAAGTGACCGCCGATCACAGCGGCAGCAAACAGTGCCAGCAGGAGCAACAGAAGATCGAGCTTGATGTATTCCTTCAACGTTTCAGTGACCTCTTGAGAGCGTCGATCATGTTCTTGGTCAAGAAGATCCCGGCACGCATGCTCAATCCTACGGCAGCAAAGACTGTCAAGAACGGTCGCGCAATCCAGGCTGCCTCGGGAACATCGTGCTTCCGATAGTATCGCAGCATCGAGCGGTGGTGCCTGACGATCATCTTGTTGGCGATTCTGTCTGTGCTGCGCCCGATCGCGTGAGTGATCACAGCATCAGGCACATAGACAACCTTCCAGCCCTTGTCCCATGCTCGTTTGCAGAGGTCCGTGTCCTCGCAATACATAAAGAGCGAATTGTCGAGCAGGCCGACCTCATCGACCACCTCTTTTCGGATGAAGAATGCTGCCCCTGAAATCCAGTCAACCTCCATCGGGTTGTCGTGGTCAAAGTCCTGCATCAGGTAGTCGCTGGCCGCGGAGTTGTTCGGAAAGAGACGGCCCAGAAACGTGCTGCGGAATGCCGCGGCGACCGGGTTGGGGAATCGCCGACATGAAAACTGAAGGCTGCCGTCTGGATTGAGCAGCTTCGGGCCGATGATGCCGGCCTCTGGGTGATCCTTCCAGTAGGCCATCAGCGATCTGATCGCGCCCGAGTGGACAATCGTGTCCGAATTGAGGAGCGCCGCGTGTGTGCCTTTTCTCTCGGCAACAGCCAGGTTGTGGCCGCCGGTGAATCCGAGATTGACGTCCTGCCGGAGCAGACGCACTTCGGGGAATTCAGCCTCGACCATATCGGGCGACCCATCCTTGCTGGCGTTGTCAACGACGACTACCTCGAAGTTGGCCTCGTCCTTGGCATCGCGAAGGCTCTGGAGACACAGACGAAGATCGTCGATCGTGTTCCACGAGCAGATTGTGATGCTAAGGTCGAAATCCGGCATGCCACCCCCGCGCCCTAATGAACGCAGCTCCATAGGATAGAACAGCAGCAAGAGGCAGACCGATCCTCGCTGGGCCCGATAAATGCTTGCTGAGGCAGCGAACCAGGCTCTTGTGCGATTCCCAGATCATCGACTTCTTCACCTGTTTGGTGCTTGAACCGTGGTGATGTCGAACCGATGCTTCTGCCAGATACCAGGTCGGCCAGTCCGCTTTCTTCAGCCTCCAGAGCAGATCGACCTCATTGAAGAAGATAGGGAAAGCCTCATCGAACGGGCTCTTCGCATCGCCCACTGCTTCAAGCGCTTCACGACGAAACATCAGGAACGTGCCCATCGGCTGGGGAGCAGGCCCGGAGACCTCGTAGTCGAATTTGGGAAGGGTGTAGGAGCCGAGGGCAGAACCAGGGAACACCTTATCGAGCCTTGTGAGCGCCCCGAAAATTCCGAGATAGCCAGGGAAACCGCGCACCGAATCCTGAACAGAATCATCGGGCAGGATCTGCTTGATGCCGAGCGCGCCCCATTCATCATGGCTCCGCATCGCATCCACAGCTCTCTGAAGGCTGTCATCGGTAAACTCAGTATCAGAATTCAGAGTCAGGAGCAGATCGCCTTCTGCTGCGCCAAAAGCGAGGTTGTTGCCAGCTGCATAGCCGGTATTGGCTCCCGGTTCGATCAACAGAACATCGGGGAATTCAGCTCGGACCATCTCGGCGCTGCCGTCGCCGCTGTCATTGTCTACGACAATCACCTCGTGAGGTTCAGATGGGGCGTGAACCTGAAGCGAGCGGAGGCAGGCCTTCAGCAGCTCTCGTGTGTTCCAATTCACAATGAGCACGCTCAGCATGGGTTCGAGGTGAATCTACCCGAGCAGGCTGGCGTTCGGCTGGTGGGACCTTTTGAACCGTTCGAGACCTTTGGCGTCTCTCACACGTAATAAGTCCTGAATCTGTGCGGTTCTGAGCCCATACTGCCGACAGGTTCGGTATTCGTGCGCGGGTCAAGTGCTTGGTTGTGCCAAGATCTTGATGCGGGTTCAGACCGGAGGGAAATCAGTTTGCTGACATCAAGTGCCGTCGTTTCATGCCTAATCCTGCAGAGCGGGGCGTATGTTGGGCCCAAGCTGTATCGGATCCAGAACGGCGATACTTTCTCTCACATTGCTCACCAGAACAATCTTGGCTACGAGCGGCTGGCAAATTACAACGCAGGCCTCGACCCAGAGCGGTTGAAGATCGGAACGGTTATCAAGATTCCGGCGCGGCTGGAAAGACCTCTCGACACGATCATCTACTTCGAAGCCAAACCGGTGGCCAAGGCTGCTGAGCCAAAGAACACAAATTACATCGTCAAGAACGGCGACAACGACTGGACGATCGCTCCCCGTTACGGCATCGCCCCCAGCGAGCTTCGCGAACTCAACCCCGATATCGACTGGCGCCGGCTTCAGATCGGCCAAGAGGTCCGGGTTCCCGGTGGTGCGCCGGTTTCGACTCCTGTGAGATCGAGCCAGCCGCTCACGACCACGAAAGGCAGCTATACAGTTGTCAGCGGCGACAACGACTGGGTCATCGCATCCCAGCTCGGAATCAAACCGAGCGAACTGCGAGCTCTCAACCCCGAGATCAACTGGCGACGGCTTCAGATCGGCGACGTGCTCGATGTTCCGGGCGGGTCCACATCTTCAAGCTCCAGCACCAGCGTGATCCGCTCCAAGCGAGTGACGATCACAGCGAGCCGTGTGAACGTCCGCAGCAGCGCGACAACCAGTGCGGCCAAGGTCTCTGTGGCCAGCAAAGGGCAGGTGGCGAGCGTGCTCGACCGCAGCGGCGACTGGTACAAGCTTAAATTTTCAAACGGCCTTAAAGGCTGGATCCGCGGCGATCTGTTGCGCTCAGCCAGCTCGGCTGATGTGGCCCGCGCCAACCGCGCAGGTTCGCCCAGCAAGGTGACAACACCTGCAGCAGTGGCTGCGAACGCCAAAGTCGCTACAGATTCTCTGGTTGCGACTGCTAAGAGCCTTCTCGGCGTGCCTTATCGCTGGGGCGGCAACGACGTTCCTGCAAAGTACCGAAATTCGGTCCTGACCTCTCGCGGCTCTGGCCGATACAATTCGCGGCGACCGAATGGCGGTCTCGACTGCTCTGGGTTCACCTGTGTGGTCTACAGTGTCCACGGCATTAAGCTTCCCAGAACATCGGCAGCCCAGTCGAAGTTTGGCAGCTACGTGCCCCGAGCTCAGCTAGCGGCTGGCGACCTGGTCTTCTTTAGAACACGACGCGGCACACGTGTCAGCCATGTCGGCATCTACATCGGCAACAACAAGTTTATTCACGCCAGCAGCGCAGGGAACGACGTCGAGATCGACAGCATCACCGGCTACTACGACCGGCGCTATGTCACAGCACGACGCCCAGGCGGTGTCAAAGCAGGCAGCGCAGTGGTCGAGACAGCAGCCAAGAAGGCGTCTCCAACGAAGTCTGCTGAAGAGAAGGCCGCTGAAGCCAAGATTGAGCAGTCAGCCAGCGAAGACAAGGCTGCGATGGAAGAGGCTGCTAAGCAGCTCGCCGCCGGGTCCGGCTCTTAAGTCCTGTCGGCGTCTGACCATCAGCCCCAAGGCCCTTGCGATTAAGGGCGTCCGGCGGTCACAATGCACTCGCTTCAGTGCTCCGGTGGAGTAGCGGTTAACTCGTCACTCTTTCACAGTGAAGATCGCGGGTTCGAATCCCGTCCGGAGTACCAAGAAAACCATGTCACGCAGCAGCGTGTGTCCTGGTTTTTTGCTTTTTAAGGGGCATTTTTGAGGGATCGCAGGTCGGTTTGTTTACAGTCTGATCGAACTTAGAGCTTTGCCCGTTGCGTGCAGAAGCTCAAGAATGGAAGGCGGATAGGCTAGGAGGCGAGAGCCGCTAGAAAAGTGCCGTTACTTGACTCACTCAGTCTTGCGGTATTTTTTGCCCTGCCAGTCTGTTTCTGTTGTGGTTCGGTGCTTGGTCTTGCCGTCTGCGCTTGTGCTCTCGGTGTATGTTTCTCCAAAGACGTCTTTCTTGTCCTGGGAAGTGGACTTTGTTTTGCCATCTGCTCCCACTCTCTTTCTGCTTCTATTGCCGAAAACATCGGTCTCTGTGGTGGTTGTGCTTGTTGGCTTCCCAGTATTCGATTTGTGGTGAGACCGACGCTTCCCTGACCAGTCTGTGTCTGTCGTAGTTTCAAACAAGAGCTGTCCTTTGCTGTTGTATGTGCGCCTGATCGGCTTTCCAAACAGGTCGGTTTCCATTCTTATCTCGAATGGCTTGTGCTTAAATCTCTCCCGACAACCTTCACATCTCTTGGGCAAGGTGTGCCCCCTTTCTTCAAACTTGATTTGGGCATAAGAGGAGACATAAAATCCGGCACCGCAGTGTTCGCAGTTCAAGTCTTTCTTAGGGAATAAGCTGAGACAATCCTTGCAGTAAACAGGGATCCTGTCCCATTCAGTTGAGTACTGAATCTGCCCTTGACAGCGCTGACACGCCTTTGACTTCCATTTGTCAGCTCTCTTCTGTTTACATCCATTACAAAGGTCAGGAGCACGTTCCCAATCAGTATTAGCCTTCAGCTCACATCCACAATCTTTGCATCGGACTGTGTACCACTTGGCTGCTCTCTTCTGTTTACAGTTCTTGCAGAGGTCTGGG
>JALGXY010000427.1 GCA_029824495.1 Fimbriimonadia bacterium | reverse complement strand
CCTGCCCCGGCTGTTTTGCATCCGCGATGGCTCTGACGCTGGCTCCTCTCAAAGGCCTTGCCGACAGCTTCCAGGTTTTTGGCGTCACCGGCTCCAGCGGCAGCGGAAACGTGCCGATGCCCAACGTCCACCACTCAACTCGCAGCACCGGTTTTACAGCGTATAAAGCGCTGACGCATCAGCATCTGGGCGAAGTGGGACAGCTGCTCAAATCTGACGGGTTTGAGCCGAGAATCGACTTTGTTCCTCACAGCCTTCCGGCTGTTCGAGGCATCCACCTTACAACCTTGAGCGATGCCCCTCTGGATCAGGTGAAAGCGGCATACGCGGCCGCCTACAGCGACAAGCCACTGATCAGCCTGCACGATGGCCCGATCAACCTCGGCATGGTGATCGGTTCGGTCAGGACAGCAGTCGGAGCTGTCAGCGCCGAGGGCAAAACTGCGATCTTTACTGTAATCGACAACCTTCTTAAAGGCGGCTCAGGGCAGGCGATCCAAAACTTTAACCTTCAACAGGGCTGGCCAGAGACTGAAGGCCTGCCGGTCAACGGGATGTGGCCATGAGACATTTCCTCTCTCCGACAGACATCACTCCAAGCGAACGAGAGTGGATCCTTAACCGTGCGGTTGAGCTGAAAGCTCAGAGATCCGCGAACCCGGCGACCAGCCTGCGTGTCGGTTCACTCTTCTTTAATCCAAGCCTCAGAACGCGAATCAGTTTTGAGCAGGCGGCACAGGTGATCGGCGGAACATGCCAGACGCTGAACGCAGGCGGCGACGCGTGGAAGATCGAGATGGACCCGAACGCCGTTATGGATGGAGACTCGGCAGAGTGCGTCGTCGAAGCGGCAGGTGTTCTCGGCCGCATGTTCCACATTTTGGGTGTCCGCTCATTCCCGCAGGGACGACCCTGGGATGTCGAAAAGACAGAGCCGATCCTGCGCGCTTTTGCCGACAACGCCGACTGCCCGATCGTCAGCCTTGAAGGAGCTCTCCACCATCCCTGCCAAGCCCTTGCTGATCACCTCACCATGCGGGAGCATTTCGGGGAGACCAAAGGACTGAAGGCTGCGCTCGTCTGGGGATACCACCCGAAAGCACTGCCGACCGCCGTGCCGAACTCTTTCGCCCTGCAGTCCGCACTAGCAGGGTGCGATCTCACGATTGTTCGACCAGATGGCTTCGATCTCGACAGCGATGTCATGGGTCAAGTTGAAGCCGCTGCCGGTGGGCCCGTCAAAACAACAAGTGACTACCAGGCTGGGCTTGAGGGTGCCCAGGTGGTCTATGTCAAGAGCTGGGGACGACTCGATCAGCCCGGCCAGCCGACAGATTCTTCCCTCTCTAACTGGACATTCGACGAAGATAAACTCGCCATGACCAACCAAGCGAAAGTGATGCACTGCCTTCCCGTACGGCGCAACGTCGTTCTAAGCGGCTCAATACTCGATTCGGACAGCTCAATCGTCCTCGACGAGGCCGAAAACCGCCTGTGGGCGCAGGCCGGCCTGCTCGACTTCCTGGCCAAAGAGATCGGGGTGACAGCCTAATGTTTGATCATGGGCCCTCATTGCTGGAAGCCTCTGCGTGGATCGAAAGGCTTTGCGGTCAGATCGTCGTCATCAAGGTCGGCGGTGAGATGCTCGCCACACAGGCTGTTATGAATCGTCTGGCCCGCCAGATTCCGGTTCTCGTCCGGGTCGGGCTCAAGCCGATCATCGTCCATGGAGCTGGAGTCCAGGTCGACGCAGAATGCCGTTCCCGTGGAATCGAGATTGTCAAACATGGCGGGCGTCGCGTAACAACACCCGAGACGTTGATTGCCTTGACCAGTGTTCTCTCGCAGCTCAATTCAAAGCTGATCGATCGCCTGAAGGGTGAAGGTGTTGCCGCCTTCGGCATGGACGAGTCTGTCGAGACGGCGATCCTCTGCACCAAGCGGCCACCGACTGAAGTCGAAGGTGAGACGGTCAACTGGGGCCTGGTTGGTGATGTCCAGCAGGTCGATCCAGCCAAGATCATCAAGCAGGGCCCGGACTGGAGCATTCCTGTTCTGCCTAGTCTTGGTGTCGATTCTGAAAACACATTTCTCAACGTCAACGCCGATACAGCGGCTGCGAGGATAGCTCAGGCAGTTGAGGCCAGCAAGCTGCTCTTTCTGACCGGGGCTCCGGGAGTGATGGGAAGCATTGATGATGCTGGACCGATCTCACGAATCACCGCCCCTGCGGCTCGCAGTCTCATCGACAAAGGCGTGGCAAAAGCAGGAATGAGAGCCAAGCTAGAAGAGTGCCTCAAATCGATCGACGCAGGAATTCCCATGGTCCACATCCTTTCTGGAAAAGAGCCGTTGACGCTGCTGCGCGAGCTCTTTACCGACGAGGGATGCGGAACGATGATTTCTGCCGACGAGAGCTGATTGCGAAAGGTAATCTGCCATCAGCTTGGAATCGAGTCCACTCTCCAAATCTCAGTTTTTAGACGGCCTTGTCTGTCTAAAACGGCTTTGGCTCAATGCCAACAAGAGCGAACTAGCAACTCCTCCATCTCCCTCCGATCAGGCCAGAATGAAGGTTGGCCAGCAGGTCGGAGCTGCAGCTCGAGACGCCTGCAGGGGTGGAGACTACGGGCGCCTTCCAGGCGACTCTGAAGCCCAGGCGATCCAGCGGACCAGAGCTTTGATCGACTCTGGTTCCGAGGTCATTTTCGAAGCAGCACTTGGCGACTCACAAGTCTTTTGCCAAGTCGATATCCTGATGAAAGAGGAGACCGGCTGGCACCTGATCGAGGTGAAGTCCTCTTCAAAGGTCAAGCCGGAGCATTACAGCGATGTCGGGTTTCAGCTCCACTGTGCCGACAAGTCGGGTCTGGCTGTGAGCAGAGCCTCGCTCCAGTACATTGACAAGGCTTACGTAATGAACGAGGACGGGCTCGACCCTTCCGCCCTCATGACTCAAGAGGAGATCACCCAGGAGTCGCGCGAATCGTTCGGCTCTGAGGCCGATATGGTGGAATCAGCGGTCGATGCGTTGAGCAGCACGCAGGAGCCAGAGGTGCACTGGGGTGGACACTGCAAGAGGCCAGGCACCTGCGGCTTTTACAACTACTGTCGCCAAGGTCAAAAGAAATATGACCTGGAGTTCATGCCGAACCTCAGGCAGAAGGCGGTCATGGAGCTGCGCAGCCAAGGCGTCGTCACGATCGACGAGATTCCTGACGGCACCAAGCTCACTGCCATTCAAAAACGAGTCCGAGACGTGATCCGATTCAGTGAGGACTATGTCTCACCTGATCTGATGACGGAGCTCAACAACTGGGCTGGACCGCTGATCTTCATCGACTTTGAATCGGCAATGTCCGGGATTCCACTCTTTGCTGGAACTCACCCGTATCAGCAGCTGCCATTTCAGTGGTCGATGCACATCTTGGACGGCGAGAAACTGGAGCACAGAGAGCACCTTTCGACTGAATTCGAGGATCCTCGAGCAGATTTCAGCCGGTCGCTCCTCGCAGCGATTCCAGATGAAGGCACCGTGCTCTACTATTCACCGTTTGAGGTTCAGCGTGTTAATGAGCTGGCCGCAGCAGAGATATCTGGTGGAGAAGAACTGAAGCAGATCATGGATACGCGCAGCGTCGATATCCTCAAGGTTCTTCGTGCTCACGTCTATCTGGAAGGATTCAACGGCTCATTCTCGATCAAGAAGGCCCTGCCAGCTCTGACTCAGAACGGCTTCTCTTATGAGGGTCTTGCCATCAAGGATGGCGATATGGCGATGACCGAATGGCTGAGGCTGATTCGCACCGAGGATTCGACCGAAAAGCAGACGATCGCCAAGAACCTGATCAACTACTGCGAGATGGACACAATCGCGATGGTTGAAGTCTACAAAGGTCTCTTGAGACTCGCACGCGGGTAAGGTCATCTCATTATGAGATCTGCAGCCGTGGCGGCTTTGGCCGCCCTCTCTCTGACGAGCGTTGCTCAGCAGGCTGGTCCGCTCAACAAGGAGTCTTACATCAAGCCTCCGGGACTGCTTGAGCAGGCCCTCCTTACGCCTTGGTACACGCATGTCAATCCCGTCTCTTGGAGCCCCAAGAACAACGCATTCCTCGACCAGGACATGCCGAATTTCCAATCATTGGATGATCGGGCCGCTTATCACATCAATCTTGGCGGCATGGACTTTGATCCAATGGCAGATCGGCTTCGGTCACTGTCGACAGGCAAGGCGATCGGCTGGACCGTCCACAGCCACGAGCACGGCACAGTTAAGCTGCAGACTCCCAAGGGTGCTTGGCTTAGTTCAGTCACCTGGTCTGCTGACGGCACAAAGCTGTTGGTGGTTGTGAGCAGGCGAGAGGGCTCAACGCTGGCCTGGGCAGATCCGACAACAGGTGATATTCATCCGATGTCAAGCCGACGACTGCTGTTGACTGGCGTCACCCAGCCCGCCTGGATCGGCAGCACAGACAAAGCCGCTGTCATTCTTGCTCCCCGAATCAGAAAGGGGATGACCGCTTGGGATGAGACACCATCCTCTCCTCAGGTTCGCGTCTCAAGAAGCGGTGAAGATCAGATTCGAACTTTCCAGGATCTGCTCGAAGGACCTCAGGAAGCCAGAACCCTAGAGCACTTGATGACGGGTCAGTTGGCGATCATCGATGCAGATGGCCGTGTGACCGAAATCGGCGAGCCGCGCATGTACAACTCGATTGATCCCTCTTCAACCGGAGATGCCTTCATCGCAGGTTGGATGGAAGGCCCCTTCCCTTACCTGAGGCCTGTCCGATCGTCGACCCGAGTCAGTGCCCTGATCGGTGCTGACGGCAAAGTGATCGAGGAGATCTCCAAGACGCTCAGTCCAGAAGTCGACAAACCAGAACCCAAGAAAGGAGCCAAGGAGGAGGAAAAGCCAGAAGACAAGCGATTCCGATCTTGGCGAGCTGATGGTGCCGGACTCGCGTTCGTGCAGAAGAGCAAAAAGGACAAAGACGATAAGGAAAGCAAACAGAAGGATCGCCTGATGCTGGCAACAGCCCCGTATGGCGAGGGCGATGCGAAAGTCATCTTTGAGACAGAGATCACGATTTCACAGGTGATCTATACCGATGACGGCAAGAGCGCTCTCATCCGGCAGTCGGACAAGGGCACAACCACCTATTCGATGGTGGATCTGGCCAAGGGCGAGGCCAACAAGGTTCTCGACTACAAGTCATCCGGCTCCAGCAATCCAGGTCGAGGCCCAGGTGGAAGGCCAGGCGGGAGAAATGCGGGCGGTCAAGGCGGCCCCGGCAGTCCAGTAACGGCGCCAGGGGCACACGGTGAGTCAGCCCTCGTAGTCTCATCAGACGGCGGCTCAATCTACTTCTCTGGAACCCTCAGCGGCGAGGAGGCGAAGAAGCAGGGTCGGCTGAACTACATCGACCGCGTCGCTTTGGCCGACGGCAAGAAGACGAGGCTGTTCATCAGCAAGACTGGCTTCCAAGAGTCAGCTCGGCTGCTCAACAACGATGCGACGAGGATCGGAGTCAGCCGACAGTCGAAGACCGAGCCGAGCAATCTGCTTGTCTTTGAGCCAGAAAGCAAAAAAGAGACAGCCATCACCCACAACAAGAACCTTCTTCCTGACTACTCAAATCTCCGCACCGAGGAGATTGAGATCACTCGAGCAGACGGGTTCAAGTTCCACGCGACAGTCACCTTCCCCAAGTTCTTCTACGGCGGAGAAGGCAGACGAGCGATGTTCTGGTTCTATCCTTCTGAGTACACCGATCAGGCGGCTTACGATCAGAGGCACGAGAGATCTGCCAACGACCGATTCGTTCGGCCACGATCATTGTCGCCGAGGCTGCTCGCACTGCTCGGTTATGTCGTTGTAGAACCGGAGTGTCCGATCGTGGGGCCGAGAGAACGGCCGAACAACACGTTTGTTCACCAGCTCCGCAACAATCTCTCGGCAACAATCGATGCTTTGGAGGCCAAGGACTACATCGACCGGCGCCTGCTCGCCTTGGGTGGGCACAGCTACGGCGCCTTCGGCACGGCCAACGCGATGGTCCACACCCCGTTCTTCAAGGCCGGCATTGCTGGAGACGGCAACTACAACCGTTCTCTGACTCCGTTCGGCTTCCAGCGCGAACCGCGAAAACTGTGGGAAGCCCGAGAGATCTACTACCAGATGTCACCTCTGTGGCATGCCGAGCAGATGACCGGAGCCCTGCTGATGTACCACGGTATTGAGGACCAGAACGTCGGCACTTTCCCGATCCACTCGCCGCGCATGTTCGCCGCGCTTGAGGCTCTGGATAAGGAGGCAGCTCTCTACATGTATCCCTACGAGGATCATGGACCGAGGTCACAGGAGACCGTTCTCGATATCTGGGCGCGATGGACAGCCTGGCTCGATCGGCACCTGGTTCTGCCTGAAAACAAGCCGACCAATTGACGCAAAAAAGCCCCCGGCATCCAAACGGAGCCGGGGGCTTTTTTCTGTTTCAACCTCAGTATTGAACTCGGTCTTCGAGACGGTGATCCTGAAGCGAGTCTGCTTGGATGATCTGGTCGTTGACCTGCTGCTTGAGGTGATGAACCTCTGCTTCGAGCTGCCTGATTCGAGCATCCGATTGAGGATCGATGGCAGCCTGTTTCATCGCGTGCTTCTCATGGATAAGACCAGCCATCTTGCGCTGATGATGCAGGAGCATCGCCACGACCGGGACGACAACAAATATGCCGAATGTTATGAATGCTAGGAAAACTTCTTCGTCACGCATGTGCCGCTCCAGATTCGATCAACAGGCCTCTTCTAGCACTGTCTATGCAGAAGATACTGGCGATTCAGCGGACTGGTTTCAGCAGCCTTGCAGAAAATGCCAAGACTCAGATATGCTGAATCAACCTGGAGCGGTTTCTAAGCCGTTGGGCTTGGGTCGCTCATAGGAGGACCTACCACCTTGAAAGCCTATACGCCAGACAAGATTCGAAACGTCGTCATTGCCGGCCATTCCGGAGCGGGCAAAACGATGCTGGTGGAGCACATGCTCTACACAGCGCATGGGACAGAACGAGTTGGAACCATAGAGTCCGGCAGCACCCATAGCGATTTTGACCCGCTCGAAATCAAACGACACATCTCTATCAGCAGCAGCGTCATCCCTCTCGAGTGGCACGATCACAAGATCAACCTGATCGACGCTCCTGGATTCCCCGATTTCATCGGCGACCTTGAGGCGGCAGCAAGAGTTGCCGGCGCCATGATCATCGTATGCGAAGCCAAAAAAGACC